>NZ_AYSF01000031.1:0-63986 GCF_000498995.1 Geobacillus thermopakistaniensis | reverse complement strand
GGGCGGCTGAACAAAAGGCTGCCGAAAACATAACCTTGCTCCTGCAGCTTGTAAGCGCGCAACTTGTTCATAAGGCCGATGCCGCGCCCTTCTTGGCGCATGTAAAGCAACACCCCGCGCCCTTCCGCCTCGATTTGCCTGAGCGCCGCATGCAGCTGCGGACCGCAGTCGCACCGGTACGAGCCAAACACATCGCCAGTTAAGCATTCGGAATGGACGCGCACCAAGATCAGCTCATCCGGGATGATCTCTCCTTTGACAAGCGCCACATGCTCTTTTCCGTCGAGCACGTTTGTGTAGCCGATGGCGCGAAATTCGCCGAATTCGGTCGGCAGCCAAACGTCCACCTCCCGTTTCACGAGCTTTTCCCGCTGGCTCCGATAGGCGATCAAATCTTTGATCGTGATCATTTTCAATCCGAACTGGTCGGCGATTTGCCGCAAATCAGGAACGCGAGCCATCGTCCCGTCCTCTTTAATGATTTCGCAAATGACGCCGGCCGGCTTCGCGCCGCACAAACGGGCCAAATCAACCGCCGCTTCTGTATGGCCGGCGCGCCGCAAGACGCCTCCCTTTTTCGCAATCAACGGAAAAACGTGGCCAGGACGTTTAAAATCGCTCGCTTTCACATTCGGATCAAGCAGCGCCTGAATCGTCGCCGCCCGCTCGTAGGCGCTGATTCCCGTCGTTGTCGTTTTGTAGTCGACACTCACCGTAAACGCTGTGCCATGCGCGTCCGTGTTATGAGTGACCATCGGCTCAAGCTCGAGCCGCTCCGCCAATTCCTCCGTAATCGGCACGCAGACGAGCCCGCGGCCATGAGTGATCATAAAGTTAATGACATCCGGAGTAGCTTTTTCGGCCAGCACGACAAAATCGCCTTCATTTTCGCGGTCTTCGTCATCGCAAACGATGATCACTTCTCCGTTTTTCAGCGCCGAAAGCGCTGCTTCAATCGTGTCAAACATCAAGCTTGCCCCCTTTTCCACTATTTATAGCCGTGCTGCTCCAAAAATTCGACCGTCAATTTGGAGGTCGGCGTCGCTTTCGCGGTGAGGAAAGCGGCGACGTACTTGCCGATCATGTCGCACTCGATATTGACGAGATCGCCCGGCCGCTTTTCGCCTAAAATCGTCGCCTCACGCGTATGCGGAATGAGTGAAACGATGAACGTGCGCTCGCTCAGACCGAAAATCGTCAAGCTCGTCCCATCGACTGCGACCGATCCTTTCTCAATCATATAGGCGCGCAGCGAGGCCGGCACTTCGATTTCATAGTAGACGGCGTTCGCTTTCGGCCACTGCCGGATGATGCGCCCGACGCCGTCCACATGCCCGGTGACGAAATGGCCGCCAAACCGTCCTCCAGCCGCCATTGCCCGCTCCAAATTCACCTTCGCCCCCGGCTTTAATGTCTTTAGCGCCGTCGCTTTCACCGTCTCCGGCATGACATCGACCGTAAACTGCCGTTCGGTGAACGATGTGACGGTCAAGCAGACGCCGTTGACGGCGATGCTGTCGCCAAGCCGCACATCTTCGAGCACCCGCTTGGCGCCAATCGTCATCACGATGGCATCGCCGGTTTGCTTCATTTGTTCGATCGTGCCGATCTCTTCAATAATGCCAGTGAACACAACGATTCCTCCTTCCGTTTCGGCGCGGCGACGATTTTGATGTCCGGGCCGATCGTCTCGATGCGGCGGATGTCAAGCTCCACCGCTTCAGCAAGCCGGGCGAAGCCAAGGCCGCCGACCGGCGTCGGCGCCCCGCGGCCGCCGATCAGCTTCGGAGCGATATAGGCGATGACCTCATTGACTGCTCCCGCGCGGAGGAAGCTGTCATGAACGCGCGAGCCGCCTTCGACAAACAGCGACATGACTCCCTGCTCCCCAAGCAGACGGAGCACATCGCGGACATCGATCTGGGCCGTCGGCATTGAAAATACACGCACCCCAAGGCGCTCATACGCCGCTGCTTGTTCCCGACTGACGCCGCCGGTGATGATCCACGTTTCTGCTTCCTTGTCAGCGACGACATGGGCGTCAAGCGGTGTACGCAATTTTGTATCTAAAATGATGCGCAGCGGGTTTTTCCGCTTTTCCCCAAAGCGGACGGTAAGCTTCGGGTTGTCGGTCAAAACGGTGTTGACGCCGACCAAAATGGCGTCATGCTGCGCACGAAGGCGATGGGCATCCTCACGCGCCGCGCTTGATGTAATCCATTTGCTTTCCCCCGTCGCCGTCGCGATTTTGCCATCGAGGCTGCATGCGAACTTCAACGTGACAAACGGCGTTTTTGCGGCGATATAGTGGAAAAACATCCGATTTAATTCGTCCGCTTCGTCTTTTAATACGCCAACATCAACGTCAATGCCCGCTTGGCGCAGCTTGGCAATCCCTTTTCCCGCGACAAGCGGATTCGGGTCGGTCGTGGCAACGACGACGCGACGGACGCCCGCCTGGATGAGCAAATCGGCACATGGCGGCGTTTTTCCATAATGGCTGCACGGCTCAAGCGTCACGTACACCGTCGCACCGCGCGCCTTCTCGCCAGCCATGCGGATCGCATAGACTTCAGCGTGCGGCTCACCCGCTTTCAAATGGGCGCCAAGCCCAACGACCGTCCCACCGTTGACAACGACCGCGCCAACTGCAGGATTGGGAGACGTTTGCCCGACCCCAGCTTTGGCCACATCGAGAGCGAGCCGCATATAATGTTCATCGTTATGCACCGCACTCCCTCCTTCAATAAAAACGAAACCCCCGGGATGTCCCCGGGGGCTCATTGATGAGAGAATGACCAATGATGCGCAAACAAACACACGTTCGCTAAGCAGGCTATACCGGCCGGTCGGAAACAAAAGATACTACCATGCCTAGTCGGCCGACAGACGCTGCCCATGGGTCTGAACCGGCCGAAAACAGCCGTGCGCATATTGGCATCCTTCTCCCATCCAGACTATACTGTCGGCTCCGGAATCGCACCGGATCCTGCCTTTCGGCTCGCGGGCTGAGGGGCGGAAAGCCCCATCACCGCCGGTCGGGAATTTCACCCTGCCCCGAAGGATGCATCACTATATCGTTATGTTCATTATACCACACGAAACGCCCTGCATCATCATTCCGCAACCCAAATCCAATACGCCGCTCCCCACAACAGGCTGGCCGCAAGCAAAAAGAAAAACAAGCGCCAGTTGTTTCGAACAGTCCGATCATCCTCGCTCATGCGCTGTTTACGGTTCGTCAAATACTTTCACTTCCTTCATCACGTCGCCGTTTTTCATCGTCCTCACGACGTCCATGCCCGATGTCACTTGGCCAAAGACGGTGTGCACCCCATCCAAGTGCGGCTGCGGCTCGTGGACGATAAAGAACTGGCAGCTGCCGGTGTCGCGGCCGCGGTGCGCCATGGACATCGCGCCGGTGACATGTCGGTGTGGATTGTTGTCCGTCTCGCACGGGATCGTATAGCCGGCATCGCCCGTTCCGTTGCCGCGTGGACATCCTCCTTGGCTGACAAATCCAGGGATGACGCGGTGGAACGTCAACCCGTTATAAAAGCCTTCGTTTGCGAGCTTCTCAAAATTGGCCACCGTCACCGGCGCCTCGTTTGGGAACAGTTCAAACTCGATTTTCCCGCCGTTTTCCATTAGAATATATCCTTTTTTCGCCACAAGCATCCAGCTCCTTTTCGACATCGAAACTGCTTTTATCATACCATGATTGCCAAGTGAAACAAAAGAAAAAATGTCTTTTCAAATTCGCACGCCGCCTGACCGCGTCGCTTTTTGCCGATAGCCAAGCAGGCGAGCGTACGGTATAATGATAATGCATTTTCGTAAACAGGAGGCGAGCTATGTGAAACGAACGATCGCTTCATCGCTGCTTTGGGCGGTGCTCTTGGCATCTCCGGGCATCGCAGCGGCCGATGCCGCGCCGGGCGATGTCATTGTGACGCTCGGGGAAAACTTAACGAATGAACAAAAGCAAAAAGTGCTCGACGAAATGAAGGCGCCGGACGGGGCGCAAACGATCACCGTCTCAAACGTTGAGGAGCATAAATATTTGGACGGACTCATTCCGAAAGCGCAAATCGGCACGCGCGCCATCTCGTCGTCGATGATCACGATAAAAGAGCCCGGCTCGGGGCTTCATGTCGAAACGCACAACATCACATGGGTGACGAAAGAGATGTATACAAACGCCTTGATCACCGCAGGGGTGAAAGATGCCGATATTTACATCACCGCCCCGTTTCCGGTTTCCGGCACCGCAGCGCTGACGGGGCTGATGAAGGCGTATGAAATTTCCTCGGACCAAGCCATCCCTGATGATGTCAAAAAAGTGGCGAACGAGGAAATGGTGCAGACGGCGAAGCTCGCCGATTCGATCGGCGCGGACAAAGCGGTCGCCCTGCTGGCGAAAATCAAACAAGAAATCGCCAACAACCCACCGCAGACGGACGCTGATTTGCGCGCCCTTATTGAAAAAATCGCCAACGACCTTGGCATTACGCTGAGCGAGAATGAAATCAACAACCTGATTTCCCTTTTCCATAAAATGCAAAACGCCCATATTAATTGGGATCAAGTGAACGATCAGCTGAGCAAGGCGAAAGAACAGCTATCGGCGTTTTTGCAGTCAGAAGAAGGGAAAACGTTCATTCAAAACCTTATCGACATCTTCAAAGAAATTTGGAACGCGATCAAATCAGCATTTTCCTCAAATCAACAATGAAAGAAGGCGCCCAAAAAAAGCAGCGGGCGCCTTTTCTTTGTGAAGGCCGTTCTCTTTCCAACCGGCGGCCTTCACTTTTTCACTTTCGTTTTCAAAGGCAAATCATATTGGATCAAATCTTCATATGTCTCCCGTTTCACAACGAGCTGGGCGTCGCCGTTTTCAACGAACACAACGGCTGGGCGCGGCAGACGGTTGTAATTGTTCGCCATGGAATAGCCGTAAGCGCCGGTGCAAAAAACGGCCAAATAATCGCCCGGCTTCGCTTCCGGCAGGGCGATGTCCCAAATGAGCATGTCGCCTGACTCGCAACACTTCCCGGCGATCGATACGACTTCCGTCGGCTCGCCGAACACCCGGTTGGCGAGCGCGGCTTCGTATTTCGCTCCGTAAAGCGCCGGGCGGATGTTGTCGCTCATGCCGCCGTCAACGGCAATATAGGTGCGGACGTTGGGCACCTCTTTGCGCGAACCGATCGTATAAATCGTCGTTCCCGCATCACCCACGAGCGACCGCCCCGGCTCGATCCAAATTTCCGGCAACGGCAAGCGGCAAGCTTCGGCCTGCCTTTTCACCTCTTCCACGATGCAGTCGACGTACGCTGTCACCGGAATCGGGTCGTCTTCCTCCGTATAGCGGATGCCAAAGCCGCCGCCAAGATTGACAACCGCTGGGACAAATCCGTGCTCCTTGTTCCACTCCGCCAGCTTGGCAAACACTTTTTGCGCCGCGAGCACAAACCCAGCTGTTTCAAAAATTTGCGAGCCGATATGGCAATGAACGCCGAGCAGCTGAAACGCGGCCGATGCCATAACACGGCGAAACGCCTCGTCCGCCTGACCGTTGTTTAAGTCAAAGCCGAACTTTGAATCTTCTTGCCCGGTTAAAATGTAATCGTGCGTATGCGCCTCGACCCCCGGCGTCACGCGGAGCAAAACCGGCACCGTCCGACCGCATGACGCCGCCAGCTCTTCGATCAGCTCGAGTTCGTAAAAGTTGTCGGCAACGATGCAGCCGATGCCGTGTTCAAGCGCCATCGCCAATTCGTCCCGGCTTTTGTTGTTGCCATGAAAATGGATGCGCTCAGGCGGAAAACCGGCCGCAAGCGCCGTATACAGCTCACCGCCTGAGACGACGTCAAGCGACAATCCCTCCTCAGCGGCCAGCTGCACGATGGCGACGGCGGAAAACGCCTTGCTCGCATACGCGACTTGCGCCCGCACGCCGTGACGCTGGAACGCTTCTTTAAACGCGCGCGCCCGAGCGCGGATCAACGCAACGTCATAAATATAAAGCGGCGTGCCATACGTTTTGGCCAACTCGACCACATCGACGCCGCCGATTTCCAAATGCCCTTGTTCATTCACGCGGCTTGTCCCGTGAAGAAACATCGCAAACCCCTCATTCCTCTATCGAAATCGCATGGCAAAAGCAAAAAAGACAGTTTGCAAAATCGGCAACTGCCTTTACAAAATGGAAAACCGCAGAGCGCCATCGGCTCTGCCTTGAAACGGAAGGCCGCACACCCCGCGCTGGGCCATGCCCATTCCGTCCGTGCAAACGTGCGAAGCACTGAGGCAAGCACCATCAGTGCAAGCAATTAAATATAACTTATCATAATTATAAAAAAGTTGCAATAGCGCTAAAACGAAAAAAGCGGCCGCCAATAGGTGGAGACGGCCGCTTCCAAATGGATCGTTCGCGTCATGACGGCTGTTTTTGCCGGTCTTGCGGGTGAACGATGCTCGGGCGCACTCTCGCTCCGGCAACCGAACGGCGGACGACAATTTGCATAAATGCCGCTGGATCGAACGGGATGAACGGCCATAAGTACGGCGTATTAAGCGAGCGGATGCTGGCGAGCCAAAGCAAATAAACGGTCGTGCCAATGACGAGCCCGGGCACTTTAAACAAGGCGACAAGAATGACCAATGCCAATCGAGAAATCTTATTCGCCACGCTCAACTCATAGCTTGGCGTCGCAAATGAACCGATCGCCGCCACCGAAATGTACAAGATCACTTCCGGCACAAACAGCCCGACATCGATGGCGATTTGTCCGATCAAGACGGCGGCAATCAAACCCATCGCGGTTGATAGCGGCGTCGGGGTATGAATGGCTGCCATCCGCAAAAACTCAATCCCAAAATCAGCGAGCAAAATTTGCACAATGATCGGGATGTTCGTTTGTTTGTTCGGCCCAATAAACGCCCACGATTCGGGCAGCAACGACGGTTCAAGGACGAACAGCACCCACAGCGGCAGCAAAAACAACGACGTCAAAATGCCTAAAAACCGCACCCAGCGCACAAACGTCCCGACCCCTGGCGACTGCCGGTATTCCTCGGCATGCTGGACGTGGTGGAAAAATGTTGTCGGCGTGATGATGACGCTTGGCGATGTATCAACCATAATGAGCACGTGCCCTTCAAGCAGGTGCGTCGCTGCTACATCCGGCCTCTCGGTATAACGGACGAGCGGGTACGGGTTGTATCCTTGCTTGACTAAAAACTCTTCGACTGTTTTGTCGCCCATCGTCAGTCCATCGACGTTGATTTGCTGCAACTCTTTCTTGACGAGTTCAACAAGCCCCGGGTCAGCGACGTCTTTAATATAGGCGATGCATACGTCCGTTTTTGACCGCTCGCCGACTTGCAAAATTTCAAAGCGCAGCCGCTCGTCGCGGATGCGGCGGCGGGTGAGCGCCGTGTTGACAATGATGTTCTCGACGTAGCCGTCGCGGGCGCCGCGCACAACTTTTTCCGTATCCGGCTCTTGCGGCTGCCGACCCGGATAGCTGCGGACGTCGACAGCAAATCCGGTCGATTCGCCTTCAATCAAGACGATGATCAAGCCCGACAGCAGCTTGTCAACCGCTTCGTCGAGGCTCGTCACCGGACTGACTTGCTGATGAACGAGTCGATTTTCGATGATCTGCCACGCTTGGGACGCCTGGCGTTCATCATCGTTGACGCGCACAATTTGTTTTAACAATTCGATAATGTATTGCGTGTCGCATAAACCGTTGCAGTAGTAAATATGTACTTCCCGGTTTAGGACATAGATTTTCCGCACGCCTAAATCAAAGCTTGTCCCGACGCCGATCCGCTGTTGCAAAAACTTCGCGTTGTCAACGAGCCGCTTCGCGATCGGCGCTTTCGGTTTCTTTTCTTTTTCCGGCATGGCCACCACTCCTTTCGAGAATCAACTCGACCGCCTTGCGCGTAATCGGCGCTCCGTATTTCGCATGGTCTCGATATCCCATTTTGCCGATGTCGCCGATGCCGACGATGAGCGGAATGTTCAGCCGGTCAAGGCAGTAGACGGTATCGCCATTGATCCGCCCGATCTCGAGGTCCCGGACGCCTTCTTTATCGACCCCATATTCGGTCATCACGCCGTCACGGTCGATGCTCACATGCACTTTTGTCCATTCATGCTGGTGCGTATTGGAGGCAACCGCCAGCGCCCCGAGCACTTGGATTTGCTCATGCGTCGCCACATAGCGAAGCGCCTGCTCTCCGGCCCCCTCCCCGAGGGCGCCGCAATCGTCAAACATGACAAACACTGGATCGTGCGGCGTTTGCAAAATGAGTTCGACCAACTGTTCACCGCTCAGTTTCGTCGGATTGCCTTGCGAGCGAGAAATGCAACGGCCGCCGATCTCGGCGGCAACCCGCTCAATCGCCCGGCAGGCGAACTCGTCCCCATCCGTTACTAAAATGACTCGTCGTTTTTCCATCATCTCTACCCTTTCGGTTTGCAAGTGAGCGCCGCGGCAAAAGAGCCAGCCACGATAAAAGCGAACAAGGCGCCGGCAAATCGGAACACCGCTGCTCCGGTTTCGACAAATCCCTCCGGCCGCGGTTCTGCCATGGCCCCTTTCGCCAACCAATACCCAAATCCGCATAGCGGCATCGTCGCCCCGGCGCCAGCCCAAGCGACGAATGGATCATAGACGCCGCCAAAGCCAAGGAGTACGCCAAAGACGACAAGCGAACCGGCGACGCCAGCCGGCGTCCATTTGCCGCGGTCGATGATGAGCTGAACGATGGCGCACAGCAGCCCGCCGGCGAGAAAGGCACGGACGTATTCCATATCACATTCCCTCCTGATCGTTCCCAAATAAAAGACGTCCTACGGCGGCAAATCCGGCTCCTGTCCAGCCGCTTCGATGACGACGCCGTGAGCGATCGCTGGGATCGACTGTTTTTGCTGCACCATCGTTTGACTCAAGAGCGCCCCGGTAGCGACGACAAACAGGCGTCGAAACGTTCCGCGGGCGAGCTCTTGAAGCAAATACCCGTACGTGACGACCGCCGAACAGGCGCAGCCGCTGCCGCCGGCGAACACCTTTTGATCTGGCCGGTAAATCATCAGCCCGCAATCGTTGTAAACGTCGGTCACATCGTAGCCTGATTCAGCAAGCAACTCGCGGACGATGACGCTGCCGACGCGCGACAAGTCGCCGGTGACAATCAAATCGTAATCGCCCGGCGAGACGCCTAAGTCACGGAAATGCTGCTCGATCGTATCGGCCGCCGCCGGGGCCATCGCCGCCCCCATGTCGAGTGGGTTTTTCAGCCCGGCGTCAACGACTTTGCCGATCGTCGCCGCCCGGACGCGCCAACGTCCCGGCGCGCGGCCAACGAGCGCGGCGCCGGCGCCCGTGACGGTGAACGTCGCCGTTTTCGGCTTTTGCACCCCCAGTTCAGTCGGGTAGCGAAACTGCCGTTCGGCCGTCGCGTTATGACTGCTTGTCGCCGCAAGCGCCCGATCAGCCAATCCACCAGCGACAAACGCAGCGGCTGCCGCCAACGTTTGCATCGAGGTCGAACAGGCGCCGAACAAGCATAAAAACGGAATCGGCAGCTCGCGGGCGACATAGTTCGATGTCGCATTTTGGTTTAACAAATCACCGGCCAAAAATAGATCGACTTCTTCGGCAGAGACGCCCGCCTTTTGCAAGCAGCAGTCCACCGCCTCCCGCATCAGCCTCCGCTCGGCCAGCTCCCACGTCGCTTCGCCGCAATATAAGTCGCGATGACAAACATCAAAATAACTTCCGAGCGGCCCGTCGGCTTCAAGCGGCCCGACTGCGGCAGCGGCCGCTTGGATGTAAACACCATCGTCAAACACCCATGTCTGCTTTCCGACACGTTTCATGGCCAATCCCTCTTTTCGTCACGGCCAAACAAGGCCAAGCACATAGGCGGCAATCAGACCATAAATGACCGCTGCCCCACCGGCTTTCAACATCTGCCCGGCCACCCCGGCCGTCCATCCTTCGCTGCGATGTTCGATGGCAGCGCTCGCGATCGCATTGGCCAGCCCTGTAATGAGCATCGTCGCCCCCGCACCGGCAAATTGGCTGAAATCATCATATTTCCCGACGGCCGTCAGCACAATCGCCAATCCGGCCATCACCATAGACGCCCACAGATGAGCCTCGAGCGGCGAAGCGGCAAACGTGCCGCCATACCAATCAACGAGCCATTGCGCCAACGCACAAAGCGCCCCGCCGACAAGAAACGCTTTTACCGCATTGGCGGCGTATGGGGGAGAAGGCTGAAACGCCTTCACCTCGCGGACATAATCGGACTTTAATCCCACGTTTCCTTCCCCCTTTGTCAGCGAAAGTGATCGACAAAATAAAGCCAATGAAACAACGAACCGGCCACTTTGCCAAAGGCGATGGCCATAAGTAAAATGACGATTTTATCATCGACGCCGATCCGCTTCGCTAAAATCGGCCAAACGTTCAACACCTCTGTTAAAGCGGCAGCGAGCATTCCGATAAACACACCATGAAACAATCCGATCGGCGCTAGCCAATATTTGGATAAATGCCAAACAGAATGGCGCAAACTCATCCAACCGCCAACGATGGCGCCGGCTACAGCCCCCCATTCATAGGCGTGAATGCGTTTTGGAGTTTTCGTCAGCTGCGTCAGGCGCGGGATGACGCCAAGCACGACCAAAAAAGCGACAAATCCGGTTCCGACCGCCAACCCTCCGGCGAAGCCGACGAACACTACCAGCAAAATCTCAAGCGTCGTCAAGAGGCCTCAAGCTTTCTTTGTTTTCATGCAAAATGACGTACTGATCGATCGATTGCTGGTAGTTGAACATTTCGACTTCAAGAGGGCTGGGCTCCTCGTTGATTCGTTTGCGGAACCAATGGTTGAAAAATAAAATCATCCCGATGCCGAGCCCAAGCGAATATGGAATTTGCAAAAGCAGCGGTTTATCGACCGCCTGGCCGGTCACCATCTCGTACAGATGGCGATGCACCCGTTGCATGCTGACGTCCTCGTGAAAGTTCATGATCGCCATCGCCGAACCGACGAACAAAAGAAGCCAAACGAGAACGAAGGAAGCGGTCGAAACCTTCCGTTTTTCATAGACGACTTCAATGATCGTCTGCGATGGGCCGATCATCTGCACATCAAGCGAGGAATCCACATCAAACACAGCCCGGATCATTTGCATCATATCGATGATGACGATATTTTTATCGCTGGGCTGGATGCGATAGAGCGGAATCGTCTTCAACCGCCGAATGAGCCCGCCATCCGGCGCAGCGATTTGGGCCGCCTGCCCGAGCGTCACCACCGCCCCCGGCTTGACTTGCACGCGATGGCGCGGCTTGATAAATACGGTGTTGGCCATTTGCTTCACACCTTTGTCCCCATTTTGTTTTTCTTTAGTTTGGTTGGCAAAAACACCGATCATGCGGCCTGTCGGCGTTCACCATCGATTTCATAAAAATAGAAAAGAATGGGCAAAAAATGCCCATTCTTTTTTAGACTTTTGTTGCTTGCTATGGAAAAAGCGTTCCAAGATGCGCTTACAGACCAAAAGACGGATGCGATTCATGGTTCACCGCCGATGAATTGACATCCGTCCATTTTGAACACACCTGTGCGGACAAAATGGACTATCCGTCCATTTTGTTGCCCACTCTGTGCGGACAAAATGGACTATCCGTCCATTTTGTTGCTCACTCCGTGCGGACAAAATGGACTATCCGTCCATTTTGTTGCTCACTCCGTGCGGACAAAATGGACTATCCGTCCATTTTGTTGCCCACTCCGTGCGGACAAAATGGGCTATCCGTCCATTTTGTCCTTTATGTGCTGCAATATTTTCTTTTCCAGCCGGGATACTTGCACTTGAGAGATGCCGAGCCTCGATGCCACTTCGGACTGGGTTTGGTCTTTGTAATAGCGCAAATAGACGATCAGCCTCTCACGCTCGTCGAGTTCTTCGATCGCTTTTTTTAAGGCGATTTTGTCAAACCATGACGCTTCGTCGGCGTCAGCGATTTGATCAAGCAACGTAATCGGATCGCCGTCGTTTTCGTACACCGTTTCGTGAATCGATGTCGGCGAGCGGACGGCCTCTTGGGCGAGAACGACTTCCTCAGGGGAAATGCCTAAATGGTCGGCGATTTCCGTAACCGTCGGCGCCCGCCCGCGCGTTTTCGACAGCTCATCTTTCGCCTTGCGGATTTTGTTGCCCATCTCTTTCAGCGAACGGCTCACTTTGACGGTGCCGTCGTCGCGAAGAAACCGCTGAATCTCCCCAATGATCATCGGCACGGCGTACGTCGAAAACTTGACGTCATACGACAGGTCAAACTTGTCGACCGACTTTAACAAGCCGATGCAGCCGATTTGAAACAAGTCGTCCGCTTCATAGCCGCGGTTTAAAAAACGTTGAACGACCGACCAGACGAGGCGCATGTTTTTTTCAATAATTTCATCACGCGCTTCTTGATCGCCTTCTTGGCTGCGGCGGATCAGCTCTTTCATCTCCTGATCTTTGATTGGCGACTGATCTTGCTTGACATCGACATCCATAGGCATGTCTCCCTCAGTTACATAACGCTTTGCTTTTCGCAATATGCTTTTTCAAATACACAGTCGTCCCTTTATTCACTTCCGATTCGACGATGACTTCGTCCATGAAGTTTTCCATAATGGTAAAGCCCATCCCTGACCGCTCGAGCTCGGGCTTTGTCGTAAACAACGGCTGGCGCGCTTCTTCGATGTCAGGAATGCCGACTCCTTCGTCTCTCACCGTCAAATGGACGACACCGTCTTCAATGATGACGGAAATGGAGACGATGCCGTTCGGATCGTTGTTGTAGCCGTGAATGATCGCGTTTGTCACCGCCTCAGAGACAACCGTTTTAATTTCCGTCAGTTCGTCCATCGTCGGGTCAAGCTGGGCGACGAACGCCGCCACGGTCACACGGGCGAACGATTCATTTTCGCTGCGGGCAGAAAATTGGAGGTGCATTTCGTTGCGCATTTACGCCACCCCCAATGCTTGCAAGGCGAATTGCTCATCCGCCTCAACGCGGATGATTTTAAACAGACCCGACATGTCAAACAGCCGTTTGACGGCCGGCGATACGGCGCATACAACCATCTGCCCGCCGACGTTTTTGATTTGTTTATAGCGTCCGAGAATGACGCCGAGGCCAGAGCTGTCCATGAACGTCAATTGTCCTAAATTGAGCACGATGTGGCGGACCGCTCGGTTTTCGAGCACATCCGTCACTTGTTCACGCAATTGTTCGGCTGTATGATGGTCAAGCTCCCCAGACAGGCGAACGATGAGCACGTCTTGCTTCACTTCCAAGTCGATCGCGAGACTCACAGCGTGTTCCCCCTTGTCCATTTCAGGATATGGAGACATTTCGCTGCTGTCCGCCCGAAATCCTGCCGCCCGACAAAACTAGTGGTCGTTCGCCAAAGAGAGCGAAAAGACCGCAAAACTTGACATTATCCCGCTTGCACGAAGCGGCCAAACACCCGCTTAAACAAGTCCCAAAAGCTCGCTTCTTCGACCGTTTGCTTGGCGACGATCGGGCTGTGCAAAATTTCTTTTCCATCCTGTTTTAAAATGAGGACGCCAAGCTCATCGCCTTTGCGAACGGGTGCTTTCACATTGTCTTTCACTTTGATCACTTTTTCGATCTGCTCGACCGACTGCCCTTTTTTCGTCAGCACCGACACCGGCTCCGACGTCACCGCTTCGACGGATGACCGTTTGCCTTTGCTTATGTTGACGCGGGCGACTGTTTCATTCCGTTTGTACACCGGGTGAGTTCGATATTGGGAAAACGCGTAATCGAGCATCTTCGTAATTTGCGCATTGCGCGATTTCGGCGTCGGTGCTCCAAACACAACAGCGATGACGCGCATGCCGTTCTTTTTCGCCGTGGCGGTCAAACAATATTTCGCTTCGGCTGTATATCCGGTTTTCAGGCCGTCAACGCCCGGATAAAATTTGACAAGCCGGTTCGTATTGACGAGCCAAAACTTTTTGTCCGTATTTTCGCGCAAATAGTCTTCGTACTTGCTCGTATATTTCGTAATATCTTCATATTTCAACAGTTCGCGCGCCATCATGGCCATATCATAAGCGCTGCTGTAGTGATGTTCCGCCGGCAGGCCGGTCGCATTGGCGAAATGAGTGTTTTTTAAGCCGAGCTGTTTCGCTTTTTCATTCATCATCTCGACAAATGCTTCTTCCGACCCGGCGATCTGCTCAGCCATAGCGACCGACGCGTCGTTGGCCGAACCGATGGCAATGCCGCGCAGCAGCTCATCGACGGTCATTTCCTCGCCCGGCTCGAGGAAAATTTGCGATCCACCCATTGACGCGGCGTATTCGCTCGCCCGCACTTTTTCATCGTAGGACAGCTTTCCTTCATCGATGGCTTCCATGACTAGCAGCATCGTCATAATTTTCGTCATGCTCGCCGGCGGCAATGGTTCATGGGCATTTTTTTCATACAATACTTTGCCGGTGTCGCGTTCAATCAAAATGGCTGATTTCGCCTCATCGGCCAGCTTCACTTTCGCTTCCTTCATCTCTTTCGCCTCGGCATGGGCAGAAAGAGGAAGAAAAAGAAGAAACGGCAATAAAAGAAGACGAGTGACTTTCGTTTTCATCTCCCAAACCTCCATTCTTTATACATGCCATTTTTTCCAGGCGAGATATTTTTATACAAAAAAACAGCTCATTTTCCAAAAAACAAAAAAAACGCCCGAAACACGCGTTTCAGGCGTCTTCTTCTTGAACAACCGCTTTTTTCCTTGCGGATCGCCAGCGTCCCTCTCTATACGATGGTCTCATAAATGAGCGGCGGCCGAGCAACCGGCTGCGGCGACAGACGAACAGCCCCCTCGATCTTTTCTTTCACGTCAAGCACATCTGGCCGGTTGCTGTGAATCGTGGCGAGCGCTTCCCCTTTCTGCACGCGATCGCCGATTTTTTTATGGAGCACAATGCCGACCGCCAAATCGATCACGTCTTCTTTTTTCGCCCGGCCGGCGCCGAGCCACATGGCGGCCGTGCCGATGTCATCGGCGGCCATCTCGGCGACATAGCCGTCGGCAGCCGCCGTGACGGTCGACGTATAGGCCGCCTTTGGCAATTTATCCAGATCGTCAACGACCGATGCATCTCCACCTTGAGCGGCCAAAAACGTTTTGAACGCCGCGATGGCGGCCCCGCTGCGAATCGCCTCTTCAAGCAAACGGCGCGCCTCATCAAGCGATGGCGCCTTCTCCGCCAAATAGACCATATGGCTGCCGAGCGTCAAACAAAGTTCGGTTAAATCGTGCGGCCCGTCTCCTTTTAACGTTTCGATGGCCTCTTTCACTTCCAAGGCGTTGCCGACGGCATAGCCGAGCGGCTGGCTCATGTCAGAAATGACCGCCATCGTCCGGCGGCCGACGCGCTTGCCAATGTCGACCATCGCTCGAGCGAGCCGGCGCGCCTCGTCAAGTTCCTTCATAAACGCTCCGGCGCCCGTTTTCACATCCAAGACGATGGCATCAGCCCCAGCGGCGATTTTTTTGCTCATGATCGACGAGGCGATGAGCGGAATGCTGTTGACGGTCGCCGTCACATCGCGAAGCGCATATAGCTTTTTGTCAGCCGGTGTCAAATCGCCCGTTTGGCCGATAATGGCGATTCGGTTTTCATTCACGAGTCGAATGAACTCGTCTTTGCTGATCTCGACATGAAACCCGGGCACGGACTCGAGTTTGTCGATCGTGCCGCCCGTATGGCCGAGGCCGCGCCCAGACATTTTCGCCACCGGCACGCCGACAGAAGCGACAAGCGGCCCTAAAACGAGCGTCGTCGTATCGCCGACCCCGCCGGTCGAATGTTTATCGACTTTCACGCCGCGAATACTCGACAAATCGAGCATTTCGCCGGAGTGCACCATCGCCATCGTCAGCGCGGCCGTTTCTTCCTCGGTCATGCCGCGGAAATAAATCGCCATCGCGAGCGCGCTCATTTGGTAATCGGGAATGTTCCCGTTTGTATACCCTCGGACGATCCACTCAATTTCTTCCTTCGTCAGCGCCTTTCCGTCGCGCTTTTTCGCAATCAAATCGACCATTCGCATCGCGATCACCTTTTTCGTTTTGATTTCGCCATTTCGGCGACAATCGCTTTCACAAACCGCAAAAAGTCCGTCTTCACCCGCTCGGCCGTTTCAACCACTTCGTCGTGGTGAAGCGGAGCATCCGACATCCCTGCAGCCATATTCGAAATGCACGAAATGCCGAGCACCTCAATGCCGCCGTGGCGGGCGACGATCACTTCCGGGACGGTCGACATGCCGACCGCATCGCCGCCGAGCGTACGAATCATGCGGATTTCCGCCGGCGTTTCGTACGACGGCCCCGTATTGGCGACATATACTCCTTCATGCACGCGAACGCCAAGTCTCGCCGCCGTTTCCTTGGCGAGCTCGCGCAGCCGCCGGCTGTACGCTTCCGTCATGTCCGGAAAGCGCGGACCAAGCTCCGGATCGTTCGGACCAATGAGCGGATTTGTGCCCAGCAAGTTGATATGGTCGGAAATGATCATGAAATCGCCGGGCTGGAACCGTTCGTTGATGCCGCCCGCAGCGTTTGTCACGATCAATTCGCGGACGCCAAGCGCCTTCATCACCCGGACGGGAAACGTCACTTCCTGAAGCGAATACCCTTCATAATAATGAAACCGCCCTTGCATGGCGACAACGGTCGCCCCCTCAAGCCGCCCATATACGAGCCGTCCAGCGTGTCCTTCAACGGTCGACACTGGAAATCCGGGAATATCTTCATACGGAATGCGAACCGCCTCTTCGATTTCATCAGCGAGCACGCCGAGCCCCGAGCCGAGAATGAGACCGATTTCAGGCGGAGTTGGCATCAATGGGCGCAAATGACCGGCGGTTTTTTCAATCGCTTGTCGATCCATTCTTTTCCCCCTCATCGTTCTTTATGAAGTTAGGCCAAATCAGCCAAAAAGCTTGTTCCGTACGGCGGCCGGTTGACTTGGAAGTTATCCGCAATCGTTGCGCCGACATCGGCAAACGTCTCGCGGACTGGGAGCGGCTTGCCGCCGCGAAATCGCGGGCTGTACACAAGAAGCGGCACATATTCGCGCGTATGGTCAGTTCCGTGGTGAATCGGGTCGTTGCCGTGGTCAGCGGTGATGATAAGCAAGTCGTCCGCTGTCAAGCGCGGCAACACATCGGCAAGCCGGGCGTCAAACTCTTCGAGCGCATCGCCGTAACCTTTTGGGTCGCGGCGATGGCCGTATTTAGCGTCAAAATCGACGAGATTGACGAAACTCAACCCGGTAAAGTCCATGCCGAGCGTGTCGACGAGCTTATCCATTCCGTCCATATTGGATGTCGTTCGCAACGACTGGGTAACTCCTTCATTGTCGTAAATATCGGCGATCTTCCCGATGGCAATCACTTCATAACCGGCGTCTTTCAATTCATTCATCACCGTTTTGCCAAACGGCTTAAGCGCATAGTCGTGCCGGTTGGCGGTTCGCTCAAAATGGCCGGGTTTGCCGATGAACGGTCGGGCAATGACGCGCCCGACCATATACGGCTCGTCGCGCGTCAATTCACGAGCGATTTCGCAAATGCGGTACAATTCATCAAGCGGCACAACTTGTTCATGGGCGGCGATTTGCAAGACGGAGTCGGCTGATGTATAGACGATGATCGCCCCTGTTTTCATATGCTCTTCGCCAAGCTCTTCGATGATCGCTGTTCCGCTCGCCGGTTTGTTGCCGATCACGTTCCGGCCGGTGCGCCGCTCGAGCTCAGCGATCAATTCATCTGGGAACCCGTTCGGAAAGACGCGGAACGGCTTGTCGATGCGAAGGCCCATCAGCTCCCAATGGCCTGTCATCGTATCTTTTCCAGCCGATGCTTCCTTCATTTTTGTATAGTACGCGAGCGGTCGCTCGACTTTCGGCACCCCTTTGATCTCACGAATATGGCTTAGGCCGAGCTTCGCCATGTTCGGCATATAGAGGCCGCCGCGATACTCAGCGATATGGCCGAGCGTATCCGCTCCTTTGTCGTTGTATTTCTCGGCATCCGGCGCCTCGCCGATGCCGACTGAATCCATCACAATCAAAAAAACGCGCCGGTATGTCGTTTTCACATTCATTCCCCCTGCCTGCAATGAAAAATGGAGTCTCTTTCTATCGTTCCCGTATTTTCGCGAAAACACGCCTATGGCCAATTGGTCAGAAGTCTGACAACTAAAACGACAGGCAAGCGCCTAGCATACGGCAGCTGCTAGGCGCGCGGGTGGTACTGTTTGTACACGTCTTTTAGGCGCGTTTTCGTAACATGCGTATACATTTGCGTCGTCGAAATGTCGGCATGCCCAAGCAACTCTTGCACAGCGCGCAAATCGGCTCCGTTCTCAAGCAGATGCGTCGCAAACGAATGCCGAAGCGTATGCGGCGTCAATTCTTTTTCGATGCCGGCTTCTTTCGCGAGCCGCTTTAAAATTTTCCAAAACCCTTGCCGTGTCAACCGCTGGCCATAATGGTTCAAAAACAGCGCCTCCGTTGCCCGTCGTCGCGGATTGACAAGCTGCGGGCGCCCTCGCTCCAAATAGTGGGCAAGCGCTTCAATCGCCATGCGCCCGATCGGCACGATCCGCTCTTTCCGCCCTTTTCCATAGCAGCGGACAAACCCCATCGTCAAATGCACGTCGCTTAAGTTGAGCTGCACAAGCTCACTGACGCGCATGCCGGTCGCATACAACAGCTCCAGCATCGCCTTGTCGCGCAGCCCAAACGGTGTGCTCACTTGCGGCGCTGCAAGCAGCGCCTCGACTTCCTCGACCGACAGCACTTTCGGCAGCGTCCGTTCAAACTGCGGCGTTTCGATATGGACGGTCGGGTCTTGCGCCGCGATTTTCTCCCTTAGCAAAAACTGATGAAACGAACGGATCGACGCCAAATGGCGGGCGATCGTCCGCGCCGATTGCCCTTGTTCGCTTAAAAACTTTAAAAAATGGAGAATATGGAGGCGCTCCACTTCGCCCCACGCCTGAAGCTGCTCGACTTGGCGCAAATAGCGGACGTATTTTTTCAAATCGCGTTCATATGAAACGATCGTATTGTGCGCCAAATTCCGCTCCACCGTCAAATAATGCAGAAAATCTTTCAACTCGTATTCCAACGCTCTCTACTCCCCATCGCGATAAAAAAATAACAGCCGGTCGAGCCAACTTGGCGGCGCACTCTCCGCCGCCGATACTTTGACCGCCGATCCCTTCGGCTCATCGTATCGGTGGTAATACTCGTACTCGCGGTTAAACCATACAAGACTATAATAAAATAAAATGGTGCATCCCGTAAATAAAAGAAACACTTTCACCATTTGCCAAACGGTTTTCATGGCATCCTCCCTATCAGCTGCTTGTCAGCTTGCTAGTATGAGGATATGCCATTTGTTTCGTTGTTTATACGCAAAAAACCTTTCCCGTTGGAAAAGGTTTTATTTTTCTTCATGCTTTTGCTGGCAACGGTGACAAATGCCGTGGAACGTCAAACGATGGTCTTTAATTTTAAATTTCCACTTCTCCTCAACAATCGCTTCGACATCCTCAAGCAAATCTTCTTGAATTTCCGCCACCGACCCGCATTCTAAGCAGATGAGGTGGTGATGAAAATGGGCCGCTCCTTCCTTGCGGAGGTCATAGCGCGACACCCCGTCCCCGAAATTGATTTTATCGACAATTTTCAGCTCGGTTAACAGCTCGAGCGTCCGATAAACGGTCGCCAACCCGATTTCTGGGGATTTTTCTTTCACGAGGAGGTAGACGTCTTCCGCGCTTAAATGGTCTTCTTCATGTTCAAGCAGGACTCTTACCGTCGCTTCCCGCTGCGGCGTTAACTTGTAACCCGCCGAATGCAGCTGCTTCTTGATTCGTTCCACACGATCTTCCATCTTTTCATTCCTCCCTCGCCATTCACCCATCATTATAACAAATGCACGAGGGAAGTATCAAAGTAAAATCACTATTATGAAGAAATGATAATGGTTATTATATAATATTCATTATGATTAAACTCATTGTCCATTGAACCGCCTGTTTCATCAATGCCGGCGAAAGATATGCCTCGACCGCTGAGGAAAGAAGCAGCCCAAGGGCGACAGCCGCCATCGCCGCTGCGTAGCGCATCACCATCGGAAACATCGATCCATGCGGCCGCTTCATAAACTGGTTGCGCACCATGTGCAAGGAAAACGAAATCGAAATGACGCCCATGACGATCATGAGTGGAATGGCCACCAAATTTTGCGGCATGATGGACACAAACGACAAAAGAAACCCGCGCCAACCCATTTGGTTGACTAAAAAGCCAACCGTAAAGCCGACAACGACGCCTTTGAAAAACAGCAAAACAAGAATGATCGGCAAGCCAATGACAGAAATGCCAAGCACCCACATCAGCGCGGTATATTTGACGTTGTGCATATAGCTTTGCCGGAACATATCATGGGCGCTTGCGATATTGTCTTTTGACACTTGTCCAAAAAATTGCGTCAAGTAATAGTACAAGTCTTGCTTTTGACTGAAACCGAGGCTGTTGACGACAATGGCGCCGAAAATGACGCCCATGAGAAACAGGACGATGACAAACACGTACAGCGAAGCATGTTCACGCCAATGAACAGCGATAGCCGATTTCAGCGGATGGGTTCTCATTGTGCTTCGTCCTCCTACTTTGTCTCTTAGTAGATTGTATGTCCATCCGCTTTCGGTATGACTGTTTTTCTAAAAGGCTGGTGATGTAATAAAAAAGCAGCTCAACACCGACGTGTGACCAACTCCACGGGCGGCACGCCGCCTCGGTCCATTGGCGCATGGCTGGGCCAAGCAGCACGCACGGCATGATGATGAACGGCAGGAGCGCTGCCCGAGTGGTTACCCCTCCCGCACTTTCCCGTACCTCCCACCGCCCCCGGCCTCGATATGGAGCGCACCGCTGCGGGCAAGGACGATCAGTTGGGCCAACTTTTCTCCCACCGTCTCCGCGATCTCTTCCTCCGCCGCCTCATGAAGAACGCTCATTTCCGTGCCAAAACGGGCGAGCAGCTTTTCATACGCTTTTGAACCAAGGCCGGGGATGAATTCAAGCGGCACTTGATAAATGTACGGCGGCCGTTTCGGCCCGCGTTCCGCCGTTTTCAGCTCCGCAAGCCGGTCAAACACGCCTTTCACGAAGCGATGATGGCCGCATGCCGCACAGCGGTCGACGTCCGGTGCAACCGGCGCAAGGCAGCGCTCGCACACTGTCTGGTGATATTTTCCGAGTTTGGGATTTAAACCGTAGTTGGCGACAATCGCGCGCCCGTCTTCACCGCGCAGCGCTTTTTCCAATTCAGCAAACGTCGGGGCGGCGAGCCGCACTTCTTCATATTCGCGGGCGATTTTCCGCAGCGAATGGGCATCGGAATTCGTCAAGTACGGGTAGCGATGCAATTCGGCGATCTGGTCCGCCATCGCCGTGTCGGCGCTTAACCCAAGTTCAATGGCATCAATCCAATCCGGGTCAAACACTTCTGTCAGGCTGTGCTTGACCCCTTTTCCGTACAAGCTTTTAAACGGGGTGAACGCGTGCGCGGGAATGAACCAGCCGCCCTGCTCTTTCGCGGCAGCTTGCAGCTCGCGGCCGGAGGCGTAAATGCGCTGTGAACTGAGCGACATGTTCTTTACCCGTTTGCCAAGCCAGCCGGAAAACGTGCGCATCGTCTGCACAGTCGGCAAAAAAACGAGCACGTGGATCGGTCCATGGCAATGGTCGTCATATACTTCGATTTCACTGCCTAACAAAAGCGTCACTTTCCCGGCGCTGACGCCGCCCCCCTCATGTTCGCGCCAACCGTGCTTCTCCATTGCCCGCTCGAGCTCGTCCAGCACTTCGGGCACATGGCTGTCAATGACGCCGACGAGGTCGATCCCTTTCACCTCAGCCGCCTCATGCAAGATGTTCTCAAGCGTCAACGTCCGCGCCCCAGTAATTTTCACCGGGCGGCCCGAGGCGGTGCGGCCGATGTGAATATGTAAATCAGCGTAATAACAGCCGAGGCCGCGCTCGTTTTTTTTATTCGGCATTTTGCTCCCCTAGCGCGCGGCGCAGCTGCAAATATTGCAAGGCGTATGCCGTTTTCGCATCGTAAATGTCGCGTTGTTGAAGCATCTCAAGCGCCTCCTCCAATGTAACTTCCAACAGCTCGACAAACTCATCTTCATCCAAACCGGCGCCGTCCTCCGCTTTTTCCAGCCCCTCGGCGACATACAAATGGATGAGTTCATCGGCAAACCCTGGGGATGTATAAAAGGAAATGAGATGGCGCATCGATTGGGCGCGGTAGCCGGTTTCTTCTTCGAGCTCGCGGTGTGCGGAAGCGAGCGGCTCTTCCCCATGTTCTAGCTTGCCCGCCGGAATCTCGACTAATGCGCGCTCCAGCGCTTTTCGGTACTGGCGGACAAGAACGATTTTCCCGTCCGGCAACAGCGGCAGCACCGCCACCGCCCCCGGATGTTTGATCACCTCGCGCTGGCTCGTTTTCCCATTTGGCAGCTCGACTTCCTCGATATACAAGTCAATGATGCGGCCGCTGAACAATTTCTCTTTGCGGACGGTTTTTTCATACAACTTCTCCATTCTTCTTCTCCCCTATCGATTGATGGACTCTTTTCCATTGTACTACATGTTTGGCCATTTTTTCGCTTCCGTTGTACAATGAACATATCATCATCGATCGCGAAAGGGGGCGCAAAAGATGAACAAACGCCGCATCGGCACATCAGACTTATACGTCAGCGAAATTGGACTCGGCTGCATGTCGCTCGGCACTGATGAAAACCATGCCATCTATCTCATCCATGAAGCATTGGAGCGCGGCATCAACTACTTGGATACAGCCGATTTATACGACCGCGGCTTAAACGAGGAATTTGTCGGCAAAGCGGTGAAAGGAAAACGCGACCAAGTCATCATCGCGACAAAAGTCGGCAACCGTTGGCGCCGAGACGGAAGCGGCTGGGACTGGGATCCGTCAAAAGCCTATATCAAACAAGCGGTCAAAGAGAGCCTGCGCCGCCTGCAAACGGACTACATTGACTTATACCAGCTCCACGGCGGCACGATCGACGACCCGATCGATGAGACGATTGAAGCGTTCGAAGAGCTGAAGCAAGAAGGCGTCATCCGTTGGTACGGCATCTCCTCGATCCGCCCAAACGTCATTCGCGAATATGTGAAGCGCTCGAACATCGTCAGCGTCATGATGCAATACAGCTTGCTTGACCGGCGGCCGGAAGAATGGTTCCCGCTTCTTCGCGAACATCACATCAGCGTGATCGCCCGCGGTCCGGTCGCTAGAGGCTTGCTCACGAGCCGCCCGCTTGAACAAGCGAGCAGCGCGGTGAAAGAACACGGCTACCTCGATTATTCCTACAAAGAACTGCAGGCGCTCATCCCGAAGCTGAAGGAAAAAACGGCCGGGCGCCGTTCATTGACCGCGACCGCGCTGCAATTTTGCCTGTATGACCCGGTCGTTGCTGCCGTCATTCCGGGCGCAAGCCGGCTTCGGCAGCTTGAAGAAAACATCGCCGCCGCTTCCGCCCCGCCGCTTGATGCCGACGAATACGAATGGCTGAAACAAACGACAAAACGCTCGGTGTATGAGGCGCACCGATAAGCGCAGGAATCGCCATCGTGCTTCATTCCGACGCCTATGGCCAGCAACAACCGCAGGCCGCAGCCTCTATTCCCTGCCTATGTGTGTCACTGAACTTGCCGGCGGCCATGGCGCTGACAAGAGGCAAAACGAAAAAACAAACCAAAAGAGCCCAACGGCTGCCAATGTCCGTTACGGGCTCTTTTTTCCAAATGGGCCGGTCACTTCACAAAAACCGATCAATCCTCTTCCACATACTGATTCCTCGCTGCCCCTAAGCCGAACGCCATCATGGCCGCACAGACGGCCAACAACATGCCAAGCGGGGCGGTAAACCGTCTGGCCGCATCGTACAATACGCCAAACAGAGGCGGTCCGGCAGCAGCCAGCAAGTAGCCGACCGATTGGGCCATGGCCGACAGCTGGGCGGCTTCCAGCGGACGGCGCGTGCGCAAAGTAAACAGCATCATCGCCAGCGAAAACGCCATGCCGGCGCCGATGCCGGCGAAAAGCGCCCCAACCCAAAGCAGCCAACCTTGGCCAGCCAAAAAGGCGATCGTTCCAAAAGCCATGAGCAACACCGCCGAGCCGATCAGCACTTTTTGATTGTCCATCCGCTCCGCGAGCATCGGAGAGACGAACATCATCGGCAACTGGGCAAACTGGAAGAAAAAGAGCAGCCATCCGGCTGTATCGGCCGCCAAGCCCTTGCTTTGGCCAAGCTCCGGCAGCCACGTGACGATGCAATAAAAGAACAAGGATTGCAGCCCCATAAACAGCGTCACTTGCCAGGCAAGCGCCGATCGCCAAAGCGAAGAGCGCCGGCTTCCCGCCGGGACGCCGCTTGACTTCTGGCGCCAAGCTTGCGGCAGCCAAACGACAAGCGACAACGCGGCAACCAGCGCCCAAAAGCGAAACGCCCCTTGCCAGCCGATCCCCCACCCGTCGGCAAGCGGAACGGCGAACCCGGAAGCGAAGGCGGCGCTCATGTTCATCGTTACGGTATAAACGCCCATCATCAAGCCGACCCGTTCAGAAAACGTGTCTTTGATCAGCGCCGGCATGAGAACGTTGTCGACCGCGATGGCGGCTCCAATCAGCGCCGTGCCGAGAAATAGGGAAAACTCTCCCGAAAGCGGGCGAATGAGTTCGCCGGCAAGCAAAACAACAAGCGAACCGAACAGCGTCCGCTCTATTCCGAACCGCCGGGCGAACGCGGCCGCCACAGGAGCCAAGAAGGCAAACGCCAAAAGCGGAATCGTCGTCAACGCCCCAGCGGCTGCGTGGGAGAGGCCAAGCTCCCGCTGCAATTCAGGAACAAGCGGCCCGACCATTGTGAGCGGTGCGCGCAAGTTGGCGGCCAAGATCACGACCGCAGCCACCATGAACACAGACGCGGACGCCATACCCGCTGTCATCATTTTTTGTTTCATCTGAACGTTCCCCCTATTTAAACTTCCGCCAATCGAGTTCACTTTCTTCCAGCAGCTCGGCAAATGATTTCTGTTCCTCACGGCGGCGCTCTTCCTCGCGACGCCGCGCCTCTTCCGCCGCTAGACGCCGCTGTTCTTCCTCGGCAAGCGCCCGCTTTTTCGCGAGCAGTTTCGCTTCCGTCTCGGCACCGAGCCGGTCGGCAAGCGTCACTGCCTGCGTCTCTTGTTCTTTTTTCCGCGCAACCCGGTTCTTCATGATTTCCGCCCCCTTTGCATAACGACCGTTCGTTTGTCAAACGATACAACTAAACGATAAGAAAAAGGAGAGATGTATGGATGGAGAAAAACCGCGCCCAAAAAGGGAAACCGTCCGCCGATACGGTGAAGCCGGTGATCGCAAAAGAAGAATTGGAAAAAGCAATCCACCCGACTAAGCGGCAAAACAGTCCGCAATAACATTGGAAAGCGCCGTTCGGCGCAAAACGCGGCTTCTAACTATGGAAAGGGGCGCCCCCGGCCGAAAATGGCTTAGGGGCGGCCCCTTTACAACACCTCGGTGATGTGCGGCATATGTTCGCCAAGCCAGGCGATCGCCTCCTCCAGCGTCGGAAACTCTTTCATTTCAAACGTCATTTCGTTTTGCAGCAGCCAGACGTCTTTCGCCTCATGATACGGGCCGGCGACCGACCAATGAAGCAAGCTGTACGGATCGTTTTCATGGGTGAACGACACCCATGTTTTTTGCTTCGCCGCCTTTGCGAGCTGCTCTAGCTTACCGTTCATGGCCAGATTTCACCTCAACAAACGGCATATGACCATTCAACGTTTGCCCTGGGCTTTTGAGCTGAAAAACGGTCGTTCCCGGCTTGACGTCAATCGTCATCGTTTCATCAAAAAAGATGAGACGCGACCGTTCCACGAGCACCGGCGCAAAATTCGTCTCGACGACGACATCATCTTCATCGGCTTTGTCGACAAGCCATAGCGCCGGCACGCCGTCGACCAAACAGCCGCAGCCGTCAGTGTCAAACATCAACTTTAACTGCCGTCCGGATTCCGCTACAATAGAGGCAAGCGCCCGTTTGGCTGCATCCGTAAACGTGATGTACAGACTCATAGCTGGCTCCTTTTCCCTTTGATTTCCTTTATTTATTTTACCTGTCAACATGAGAAACTGTCAAAACAAAGCAAGGAGGAAAAAGCGATGGCAAAAGTGCAAATCAAAGTGAACGACAACGGCTCGCTGCGCGTCACCGGCGATGTTGAACTGCTCGATGGAGAAGGAAAGCCGTTTGTGACCAAACAAACGTTTTCGCTCTGCCGTTGCGGGCTGTCGAACAACAAACCGTTTTGCGACGGTTCGCACAAAGGCCGCTTCCAATCCGTTGTCCGCGCCCCTTTGCCGGAAACGGATAAACAATAAGGCGGTGAGAAGCCGATGGACGAACGATGGCTGCAAAAACAAGTGCGCAACTGCCTGCGGCATTATGGCTATGATGATGACATGATGCCGCTTGGCGAAGACGACTGGCGCGAGCTTTGCACCCGCATTGCCGCCGCCAAAGAGAGGCAGCCAAACGCGGACATCTATGAACTTGTCCATGACGCCGTCTACCGGTTCATCACCAGCGCTTGACCCGGCTCGTGTCAAACGAACACGGGGTTGGCCCCAAAGGCCATCTTTCTTCAAGAAGAGGAAAGGCGTTTCGCGCGTCTAGACGATGATCAGAAAGGGTGCCCCTTATATTTGGGACACCCTCGCTTACTTTTGGAAAAACGCCCGCTTTGCCACCTTTTCCACAAGACCCGGAGCGAGCCGGTACAGCCGGCTGCCGAGATCCATCCAACGCGGCATGTTCACTTCGCGCGTTGGCGTCATCATCGCGGCAACAACGCGCTTCGCCACCGCCTCCGGCCTTAACATCCAACGCGAGACATTGCGCACATACTCTCCCGATTCATCAGCGGCCGAAAAAAAGTTCGTCTCCACCGGCCCCGGATTGACGGCCGTGACAAAAATGCCAAAGCGCCCCGCCTCGAGGCGGAGGCTGTCGGTAAAGCCAACGACCGCGTGTTTCGTCGCGGAATAGACGCTCGACTTCGGCGTCGCGATTTTGCCGGCTTGCGACGCAATGTTGATAATATGACCGCTTCCTCTCTCTTTCATATGCGAATACACCGCCTTCGTACAGGCGATGAGGCCGAAGACGTTGACGGCAAACATCCTCTCCATTTCATCCAAGTCGATGTCCTCGACATAGCGAAAGACGCCAAACCCGGCGTTGTTGACCAACACATCGATCGCGCCAAGATCCGCAATGAGCTGGGAAACAACCGCCTCGATCATGCCGCGGTCGCTGACATCAAGCGATGCATACGGGGCGCGAATACCGGTTTGCGCTTCGATCCGCGCGCTCGCTTCTTTCAGCCTTTCTTCACTGCGCGCCAAGAGCACCGGCACCGCCCCTTGGCGCGCCGCTTCATAGGCGATTTGCTCGCCAATTCCTCCCGACGCTCCGGTAATGACGACATGGCGCCCCTTCAGCCGCACACCGACACCCCCACCGCTTCGTAGACGTATCGGCCGGCTTCTTGCTTTTTCGTCACATACCCGTTCGCCTCGAGATAATCAAGCTGGCCGATCGTCTCTGACATCGTCAGCATGAGCTGGCGTTCGTAAGCGGTCGGGAACAGCTTTTGACAAACGTCAAACACCGTATGCGGGCGTTCTTTCACCATTTCGAGCACCCGCTCGGCGCGCTGGCGTTGCTTACCCAGCCGCTCGCGAACGAGCGCCGGAATATCGGTCGCATCGTCGCCATGGCCGTTTAGCGAGCGAACGATATCGTATTGCAGCATTTTTTGCAGCGACTCGTTGTACTGCAACAACGGTTTCGGCCGTCCCGTCTCCCCTTCCGCCGGCGGCTCCATCATTGGATTCGGGGAAATATGAACAAGCAAATGATCGCCGCCGATCAGCAATCCGTCCGCCTCGCGGTAGAGGGCGATATGGCTTTGCGCATGCCCCGGCGTTTCGATGACCTGCCACCCGGGCATCCCCGGCACCGCGTCCCCTTCCGTCACCATGATGTCAAGCCCGCGCCGGCTTGCGTAGCGAAGCGATCCGCCTTCTTTGGACAGCTGACTGAACAAACGGCGGTCGACGCCGCATTCCGTAAAAAATTCCTGAAAAAATTGGACGTACCGCTCCATAAACGAACGTTCGCGGCGCAAAAACGGATCCGCTTTCGGATGGCCGATGATCGGCGCATGCGGAAAATAATCAAGCAAGCCGACATGATCCGGATGATGGTGAGTAATGACGATTTGTTCAATATCCTCTGGCGCATAACCGACCTCGCCAAGCTGCTTCACAAACAGCTGCCATGCTTCCTCTGTTTTCACTCCGGCATCGACCAGCGTCAACCGATCGCCGGCGATCACGTACATATGCACATCGCCGACCGGAAACGGCGTCGGCACCGTGATCCGATACACTCGTTCCTCGTTCATTGCGTTCCCTTCTTTCCTCAAGTTCATGAACCATCCCGTTCGAACCGTTTCATCAGTCAAAATGAATAGTTATTCATTATATTTTATTTTACAGTTTACACCGATTTCATCCATTTGTCATGCCTTTTTCTTCCGCACGACGAAATTGCAAAAAAATTCGCTCTCCTCTCTTGACAACAGCGCCTGTCCCGCGGCATAATGACTAATAACATCACGGATACGGCAAACCGGCGATGAACAGGGCCAGTAAACCGCAAACGGCACCAGAGAGCGAAGCCCGCGGCTGGAAGGCTTTGCGGCCCTCTTTGCGGTTGAACCTACCCTAGGAGCTGTTAGGCCAACCTAAACGCCTCCCCGGCGTTATCGGGGCAGAGTCGGGCCTGTTTGGCGCTTGGGCCAAATCGGGCCAAAAAAGGTGGTACCGCGGAAACGAAGGTTTTCCGTCCTTTTGCAGGACGGGAAACCTTTTTCTTTTGGATGGATACACCAAGGCAAGGAGGAGTGGAATGATGAACAACGAACGAACGATCGCGCTCATCGGCGCCGGCTCGATGGCGGAAGCGCTCATCGCCGGCATGACGAAAGCGTTTTGCCATCCGGCGCACATTGTCGTCGCCAACCGACAAAACCGCGCTCGGCTCGAGGAGCTGGCGCGCCAATACGGTGTTTGCACGGCGGGTTGCGCGCAAGAAGCCGTCAAACAAGCGGATATCGTCATTTTGGCGATGAAGCCGAAAGACGTCGTCGAAGCGATGAACGCCATCGCACCGACCCTCCGCGCCCATCAGCTCATTCTTTCACTGCTCGCCGGCATCACGACCGAGACGATCGAACGGCTCGCCGGACGCAACATCCCTGTCGTGCGCGCCATGCCAAACACATCCGCCGCCGTCGGCTTATCAGCGACCGCGATCGCCGGCGGCCGCTTCGCCGCGAAAGAACATCTTGAGGTCGCCAAACAGCTGTTTGAAACGGTCGGCATCGTCGCTGTTGTGCCGGAGAAGGACTTGCATGCGGTCACCGGCCTGTCCGGGAGCGGTCCGGCGTATGTGTATTACTTGGTCGAAGCGATGGAAAAAGCGGCGGCCGACATCGGCCTTGAGCGAGGTGTCGCCAAACGGCTCATTTTGCAAACGATCATCGGCGCAGCCGAGATGCTAAAAGCGTCCGACAAGCACCCATCCGTCCTGCGCCGTGAAGTCACGAGCCCAGGCGGCACGACCGAAGCCGGCATTGGCGTGCTTGAGCAATACCGGTTCCAAGAAGCGGTCATCGCCTGCATCCGCCGGGCGACGGCCCGCTCCGAAGAGCTCGGCAGCGCTCTTCTCGCTGCCATCGCCGAAGCGTAAAGAGCGGACCTCCGGAGCGCGCCGCTCCTTTTCCCGCCTAGCCCGAACACGGCGACAATCCGTTTTATTTTGTTTTTGATAAGCAGCGTGCTATCATTCAGTAATGAACCATTCATTGGCCTAGAAAGGAGCTGCTTGTCATGAACACGATGCTGTTTTCGCCGTATACAATCCGCGGGCTGACGCTGAAAAACCGAATTGTCATGTCGCCGATGTGCATGTATTCGTGCGACACGAAAGACGGCGCCGTACGCACGTGGCATAAAATCCACTACCCGGCTCGCGCTGTCGGCCAAGTCGGCTTGATTATCGTTGAAGCGACCGGCGTGACGCCGCAAGGTCGCATTTCTGAACGCGACTTAGGCATTTGGAGCGATGACCATATCGCCGGGCTTCGCGAACTCGTTGGGCTTGTGAAAGAGCATGGGGCGGCCATCGGCATCCAGCTTGCCCATGCGGGGAGAAAATCGCAAGTGCCGGGAGAGATCATCGCTCCGTCAGCCGTCCCGTTTGATGATTCGTCGCCGACGCCAAAAGAAATGACGAAAGCCGACATTGAAGAAACGGTGCAAGCGTTCCAAAACGGCGCACGGCGCGCGAAGGAAGCCGGCTTTGACGTCATTGAAATCCATGCCGCCCACGGCTACCTCATTAACGAATTTTTATCGCCGCTCTCCAACCGGCGCCAAGACGAGTACGGCGGCTCTCCGGAAAACCGTTACCGTTTCTTGGGCGAGGTGATCGACGCTGTCCGCGAGGTGTGGGACGGACCGCTTTTTGTCCGCATCTCGGCGTCCGACTACCATCCGGACGGGCTGACGGCCAAAGACTATGTCCCATACGCCAAGCGGATGAAAGAACAAGGAGTCGACCTCGTCGATGTCAGCTCCGGCGCTATTGTTCCGGCGCGCATGAACGTCTATCCCGGCTACCAAGTGCCATTTGCCGAACTGATCCGCCGTGAAGCAGACATCCCGACCGGCGCTGTCGGCCTCATTACGTCCGGCTGGCAAGCGGAAGAAATTTTGCAAAACGGCCGCGCCGATCTCGTCTTTTTGGGGCGCGAGCTGCTGCGCAACCCGTATTGGCCATACGCCGCGGCGAGAGAGCTGGGCGCAAAAATCTCGGCGCCCGTCCAATATGAGCGCGGCTGGCGGTTTTAACCGCGCGGGATCGAAAACGAGGCGAAATCAACGGCGAGCTCGGTGTTCGGAAACACGCTGCGCGCCTCGGCGACGAGCTGCAGCGCCGCCTCACCTTGGTAGCGAGAGCTGATATGGGTCAAAATAAGCCGCTTCGCCCCGGCCCGCCTCGCCACCTCGGCTGCGTCTGTGGTCGTGGAATGGAAATAGTCATGGGCCAGCCGCTGTTCCGCCGCGGCAAACGTCGCCTCGTGGACGACGACATCGGCATCGCGGGCGAGTTCAATCGCCGCTTCGCAAAAACGGGTGTCGCCCAACACGGCGACGATTCTCCCCTTTTGCGGCGGCCCGACAAATTCGCGCCCGTCGATGACCGTGCCGTCATCCAGCACGACCGTTTTTCCTTGCTTAATTTCTTGATAAATCGGGCCGGGGCGGACGCCGAGTGCTTGCAATCGCTCGACCAAGAGCGGGCCGGGCAAATCTTTTTCAACGACGCGGAAACCGTATGACGGCATGCCGTGATCGAGCCGTTTGGCGATGACGGAAAACCGTTCATCGTCAAAAATGACGCCCTCATCGATCTCCACAATGTTCAGTTCATAGCGGAGCTTTGTCCCGCTGACGGCAAGGGCCGTTTCGACAAACGCGCGAATGCCTTTTGGGCCGAAAACCGTAAGCGGCGTCTCGCCGCTTTGAAACGAACGGCTGCCTAGCAGTCCAGGCAATCCGAACAAATGGTCGCCATGCAAGTGCGTAATAAAAATATGCTCGATGCGGCGCGGGCGAATGGCGGTATGCAAAATTTGATGCTGCGTCGCTTCGCCGCAGTCAAACAGCCATGTCGCCCCGCGTTCGCCAAGCAGCTGCAGGGCGACGGACGATACGTTGCGCTCTTTGGCCGGCACGCCGGCACCCGTGCCTAAAAACAACAGTTCCAACGCGCTTCACTCCTTTTTCTCGCTCAACATTGCCTGTTGTTAGCGTACCAATGTCAAAACGGCTTTTCAACTTTCTTTTGCGCTCAAAAACGCCGGGTTGGCGCCCGGCTCTTTCATGAACATAAACGCTTTCCCGCCGGAAAGCAACAAAGTGTTTGCGTTCCGACCGGCAAACCTCTACAATGGTTTCATTGAAGAGACAAATTTGGTTAAAGCGAGGTACATACGGTGGACAACATGAATCCGAAATCGATCATCGTCATTTTCGGAGCGACGGGAGATTTGGCGAAACGGAAACTGTTTCCGTCCCTTTACCGCCTGTATGAAAAAGGGCATTTGAACGAGCAATTCGCTGTCGTCGGCGTCGCGCGCCGCCCGTTGTCGGCCGACGAGTTCCGGAACTATGTGCGCGACTCGGTCGAAACGGCGTTTCACCAAAAGCTCGCCGACGGCCGATTCACCTCCCATTTCTATTACCATCCGTTCGACGTGACGGAAGCCGAGTCGTACCAGCGCTTAAAGTCGCTCCTCGAACAGCTCGACGGCACATACAAGACCGAAGGCAACCGCATCTTTTATTTGGCGATGGCGCCGGAATTTTTCGGCACCGTTACTTCCCGCTTGCAGTCGGAAGGATTGACGGAAACGCACGGCTTTAAGCGGCTCGTCATCGAAAAGCCGTTCGGGCATGACTTGGCGAGCGCCGAGAAGCTGAATGACGAGATTCGCCGCGTCTTTTCCGAGCGGGAAATCTACCGGATCGACCATTACCTCGGCAAAGAAATGGTGCAAAACATCGAGGTCATCCGCTTTTCAAACGCCATTTTCGAGCCGCTTTGGAACAACCGGTTCATCGCCAACATTCAAATCACATCGAGCGAAACGCTCGGCGTCGAAGACCGCGGCCGCTACTACGACCATTCCGGGGCGCTGCGCGACATGGTGCAAAACCATATGCTGCAAATGGTCGCTCTGTTGGCGATGGAACCGCCGATCAAATTAACGACCGATGACATCCGCCATGAAAAAGTGAAAGTGTTGCGCGCCTTGCGCCCGATTGCGCACGATGAAGTCGACCGCTATTTCGTGCGCGGCCAATACGGGCGCGGGGTGATCCACGGCAAAAACGTGCCGGCGTATCGCGAGGAGCCGAACGTCGATCCGGACTCGAACACGGAAACGTTCGTCGCTGGAAAACTCCTGATCGACAACTTCCGTTGGGCTGGCGTGCCGTTTTACATTCGCACCGGCAAACGGATGGCGGAAAAATCGACGAAAATCGTCGTCCAATTTAAAGATGTACCGATGAACTTGTATTACCGGACGAATGAGACGATCGCCCCGAACTTGCTCGTCATCCACATCCAGCCGGACGAAGGGATCACCCTTCATTTAAACGGCAAAAAAACCGGGGAATCGACGACCATAACAGCTCCATTTCAACTCGACTATTGCAACAACTGCATCGATGGGATCAACACGCCGGAAGCGTACGAAAAGCTGCTGTACGACTGCATGCGCGGCGACGCGACAAACTTCACCCATTGGGATGAGGTAGCAGCGTCATGGCAGTTTGTCGACCCAATTTCTGAGGTGTGGGCGAACACAAAAGCTTCCGACTTTCCGAACTACGCGGCTGGCTCCATGGGCCCGGCGGCCGCGGACGAGCTGCTCAAAAAAGACGGCTTCCACTGGTGGCCGATCGAGCATCCGCGTTCGTAAAGACGCGATGGCCCGCCTGTTGCGCCTATCGCGTCCTCTTTGACAAACCAACATGGGGCGCTTGCCCCTTTATCCCTCATGCAAAGGAGCGAATGAACGATGAAGGTGTATGACGTCACCGCCCCGATTTACGAGGGCATGCCCGTGTATAAAAACAAACCAGAAAAACAGCCGAAACGCACAACGATCACCAACGGTTATGTGACCGAATCGCGCATTGACATGGACGTGCACACCGGCACGCACATTGACGCGCCCCTCCATATGGTCGAAGGCGGGGCGACGTTTGAAACGATTCCATTGAACGACCTCGTCGGCCCGTGCAAGCTGTTCGATTTGACGCATGTCAACGACCGGATCACGAAAGACGACATCGCGCATCTTGACATTCAAGAAGGCGACTTTGTGTTGTTCAAAACGAAAAATTCGTTCGAAGACGCGTTCCATTTCGAGTTTATTTTCGTCGCCGAAGACGCGGCCCGTTATTTGGCCGACAAACAAATCCGCGGCGTCGGCATCGACGCCCTTGGCATCGAACGGGCGCAGGAAGGCCACCCGACTCATAAAACGCTGTTTTCGGCCGGTGTCATCATCATCGAAGGGCTGCGGCTGAAAGACGTCCCCGAAGGACGCTATTTCATGGTCGCCGCTCCGCTCAAACTCGTCGGCACCGACGCCGCCCCGGCGCGCGTCTTGCTGTTTGACCGCGAGCCGTAAAAACAGTCGGCCCCTTGATGGGACCGATTTTTTTCATTCTCATTCAAGAAGACCCCATGTCTATGTGTGAACGGGGCAAGAGGGCGTTCAACGTCCGTTCTCATATCGTTGCTGACCACACATGTTTCTTGCTGGACAAAAAATCATACGATTTTTAATGATTGATTCAACACAAACATAAGTATAAAAAGCGTTCTCGAAAGGAGTGAACGCATCGATGGAGAAGGGGAATGTTTCTGCTCAACCATCGCCTATCGTCATGAAAGCGACAAGCAAACTGTCTAGCCGAGGGCAAGTGGTCATTCCTGCTGAAATCAGGAAAACATTAGGCCTTGCTGAAGGCGACGATTTTACGTTTATTGTAAATGAAGATGGGGAAATCAAAGTGGAAGTCACGAAGAAATATCGCTTGTCACAATTAATCGGCATTCTCAAAACCAATCAGCCGTTCCGCCCCGTTGAGGAAATCCGAGATGAAGTATATCGTACGATGGGAGCAAAAGAATTGAAAGACGGGGAGGAAAACTAAGTGGCTCGCAAATATTTGAAACGATTGAACATTCGCCACGATCGTCCAAAGAACTGGTGAAAAGGCGGGGCTTCCCCGCCTCTTTTTACAGCTCTTCCCCGTTCGTGCGAATGACGCGCTGGAACCAATAAAAACTTTTTTTCTTATAGCGCTTCAAATCGCGCAAGTTCTCGTCGTCGCGGTTGACGAAAATGACGCCGTAGCGCTTGCGCATCTCCCCTTGCGAGCTTAATAGATCCGTCGCCCCCCACATCAAATAGCCGATCACCTCGACCCCTTCTTCCATGGCCATCTTCATTTGTTCGATATGGCGGCGCAGATAGTCGATCCGCTCGTCATCGTCGACCGTGCCGTTCTCATTCAGCTCCTCCTCAAGCCCGATGCCGTTTTCGGTGATGAAAATCGGCATTTCGTAACGGGCGTACACGTCTTTTAAGGCAATCCGCAAACCGATCGGATCGATCGCCCAGCCCCATTTCGTCTTTGGCAAATAGGGATTCGGTTCAAGCCCTTTGATGATCCGCTCATCCTGTTCCTGATGGCGGACGATTTGGCTTTGATAGTAGCTGAACGACAAAAAGTCGACCGTCTGCGAACGGAGCAACTCCTCATCCCCCGCTTCGAGCGGCAGGCAGATTCCTTTTTTCTCAAGCTGATTCGTCACATAACGCGGATAGGCGCCGCGGGCGAACACATCAAAGAAGAAATCAATGAACAGCTCTTTCGCCTGCACGTTCGCCAAAGCGTCTTCCGGCCGGCATGTCGCCGGATACATCGTCAAATACGTCACCATCCCGCCGATCTTCGCCTCGGGAGCGATTTCGCGCAGCGCCTTCACGGCTTTCGCGTGGGCGATGAACACATTATGACAGACGCGGTAGGCAAACGCTTCCGGGTCTTCGTCTTCCGGGCAGATCGCCCCCCATAAATGCGGTTGTTCGAGCACTAAATTTTGTTCGTTGAACGTCAGCCAATAGTTCACTTTCCCGCGGTAACGCTCAAATACGGTGCGCGCGTACCGCTCAAACAAGTCGACGACCTTTCGCGAGGCAAAGCCGTTGTATTTCTTGGCCAACGCCAGCGGCAAATCAAAATGGTACAGCGTAATGACCGGCTCGATGCCGTTCGCTCTCAATTCATCAAACACGGCGTCATAAAACGCCAAGCCCGCTTCATTCGGCTCCCCTTCCCCGTCCGGAAAAATGCGCGTCCAAGCGATGCTCGTCCGGTAGGCGGTAAAGCCGAGCTCCTTGAACAAAGCGATGTCTTCTTTGTAGCGATGGTAAAAATCGACCGCCACTTTCCAATCGGAATGCCCTTTTGGAATCGGGCGCGCATCAACGATCGACAGCCCTTTGCCGCCTTCGTTCCACGCCCCTTCCGTCTGGAACGACGTCACCGCCCCGCCCCATAAAAAGTCGTCGGGGATGATCGATTTACGCTGTTGTGACATGGAAAGACCCTCCTATCTGTGAACAGACGTGTTTAAGTGATTGAACGCCTTGGAAAATTCACCCTTGGGCATCATCCTCATTATGACATATTTGCTTCTTTTTGAACGCTCTCCCACCTACGCTCACGCTTAGAGGTGGGAGATTCTTGAACACCCGCCCTAAGGCAGGCTTGTCAACCAAGCCATCCCCGTGCGTCCCACGGTTTAGTGGTCTTACCAAAACAGCAAACGAAGCCCTTCCTGCAAAATAGTTCGGGCGGCGTTATGGTCCCGGTCATGTTCGGCTCCGCCGTTTGGGCACATCCACTGACGGATGTCGAGCGATTTCACCTCAACCTGCCGATGCCCGCAACACGAGCACAATTGTCAAGAGGGAGATCGATGGCGAATAACGATTCATCCCCCACTTACGCTCACGCGTGGAAGTGGGGGGTCTTCTCGGTTTAGGATGATAAAACTAGACGGGCGGAGGTACGAGCCCGTCTAGACGTTGTGAAAACTGTTTCATGCGCTTTGGAGAAGCACCAACGCTCCCAGCAATGGCAATTTTATTGAGACAGTTTTTGCTTAATCAAATAATGGTTCGTAGCCACTTTTCGATACGTGAAGATCATTCCATCATCTCCAGCCGTTGCGAGCAACGCTTCAGATGACAAATCGGCGATTTTCGTTCCTGTTGCCCGGTTATAAATGGCACGGCTGGTGATGATATATTGACGGCTCGCCGCCCGCAGCGGCTCCGGAAATTCAGCGGCCACCAATGCGCCGGGCTGGGCTGGATTGATGCGCGCCTTTCCGTAAAAAATCTCCCCGCCGTTCATAAAAAAGGCATCATCCCCTCCAGGGAAGGACAATAGTTGCGAAACATGCCAATCGGAAAGCCGCACCGCATACAGATCATGATCCGATGTTCCTTCCTGTCCGACATACAATACATTTTGTTTTTCGTCATACCCAATCAACGGATTGATGAATACCTTTGGGATTCGCCATTGTTTTTTCGTCTTCATATCATAAACGGCAATCGATCCCGTCAACGTGCGGCTATTGTCCGTGAAGAAAATTTTCCCGTCCCCGATCGCCAATGAACGCGGAGCAGCGATCAGCGGCACCGTTCCAAGAAACTGCATTGTTTTGGCGTCGTAAATCGCCATTTTCGTCGCTCCCGATAGCGCAACATACACCTTGCCGCCATCAATTTTTACATCCGTCGGCTGCGGTCCGGGATGAATTTCTTTCACCATTTTCATGTCGCTGGCGCGAATGACAAACAGTTTGCTGTCTTCGGCGGACAACACATACAACCATCCGGTCGACGAATCATAAGCCAAATGGGAAATGGGGACATTGGTGAAAGCATAATGGGACGATCGAACATAATAGCTCTCATCGGCCGGCAATGGATATTTATAAATTCGATTTTCCCCTTCTTTGATCAAATACAAATTGTACTTTGCATCCATCAACGCATAGTTCGTCGGGAATGGAAGCGCGTTTATCTTAGCAGAGGTGTAACGGTCATACACCGCCTTATTTGTCACCACATAGGCCCCTTGAACATCTAAAACGGGGCCGTTATAACAGTCGTGCACCATGTTGATATTTCCGGCATCAATGCGCCTTCCCGCAAAAAACACATCGCTTCCGTCAACGATGAGCGGATGGGTGGGAGCGCTACCTCTCGGCCCTTGATACGAAACTCGCTTCACCACCTTCAAATCGAACAGGCGCAATACCGCTAAATCAGGAATGGAAACATTGCGGCCGATGAAGGCTAGACCTCTCTTCTCATCGAAAAACAACGTATTTTCCTCTGAAAAAACAGAAAAAAAGTTAGGATCAGCAATCAGCCGGCTTGTTTGGCGTTTCGCCGCCAAATCCCACATGTACATCTCATACGTCGTCTTCCCGCGCCCGTACTGCTTTCCGAAAGTTACGATTTTGTTGCCTAATAGGCCAAACGGCAATCCGTTATACGGGGCTCGTTGAATCAGCCGTTTCGTTTTGACGTCAAAAACGTCTATCGATGTTTCAGACGGCACATACAGCTTCCCGTCCCGCAAAAGAAGAGTGACCGACCGCTGGGCATATTTCCGCCATAAAGCGCTGTATGCCCGCAGAGAAACGGGTTCCTGCTTTTTGATCGACAATGTGCTCGCTTCAATAAATAATAACATCCCCTTTTCCGTGAGCGCATAAATATACCCATTTTGATCATCCATGACCCAATCGAGCACGCGCCCAGGAAGCTGTTGCGTACGCGGTCCCGCCGCTTCCGCTTTAGCGGAAGGAAAAACATGGAAAAGACAGATAAACAAGAAGAGACAAAATAAAAAACCTTTCCTAAATGTTGTTCCCATTCCAATCCCCCGTCAAACGATGATTGCTAATTCCTATACATTCCTTGCGCATAGCATAGCTCAAACAATCGAGCACCGACATTTGACCATTCCTTATCCATCCTCAATATCCATGATAGCCCACCGTTGATCATCACTTCAAGCTCTTTTTGCCATACGCACCCCGTTCGGCCGCATACACCAACTGCCGCCGATCACGAACAGCGGCCATCGCTTTGCTGTCTAATACATTTTCATGCTTTCCATTTTGAACCTCCTTTCCCCCGAACGGTCAAACAAATATAATGAAAACGGAGCTCCCAATAGAAACAAGTGGGGTGAGGCAAAGTTGAACATTTTGCTCATTGAAGATGATGTGACGTTGTTTCAAGAAATCAAAGCACGTTTGGAACAATGGTCGTACGACGTTTGCGGCATCCGCGATTTCGGCCGTGTGATGGAAGAGTTTTCTGCTTGCAAGCCGCACTTGGGGAAGCTTTCGTTTCATCAAGCACCAAAAAACCCTTAGAACCGCCTTCGGCTCTAAGGGTTTTTCGCTTATTTCAACCATTCCGTATGGAAAATGCCTTCTTTGTCGACGCGTTCGTACGTGTGGGCGCCGAAGTAGTCGCGCTGCGCTTGGATTAAGTTGGCTGGGAGCACCGCGGTGCGGTAGCTGTCGTAATAGGCGAGGGCGCTTGCGAATCCTGGCACTGGAATGCCGCGCATCGCCGCGGTGGCGACGATTTCGCGGAGCGCGTCTTGGTAGCGTTCGACAATGTCTTTGAAATACGGATCCAAGAGCAAGTTCGAAAGCGCCGGATCGCGGTCGTACGCCTCTTTAATTTTTTGCAAAAATTGCGCGCGGATGATGCAGCCGCCGCGGAAGATCATGGCGATGTCGCCATAGCGCAAGTTCCAGTTGTATTCCTCAGAAGCCGCCTTCATTTGCGCAAATCCTTGGGCGTACGAGCAAATTTTGCTCATATAAAGCGCGCGGCGCACGGCTTCGATGAAGTGGCCGCGGTCGTCTTCAAACGGCTTCACCGCTGGGCCTGCCAGCACTTTGCTTGCTTTCACGCGCTCGTCTTTCATCGCCGAGATGAAACGGGCGAACACCGATTCCGTGATGATCGGCAGCGGCACGCCCAAATCGAGGGCGTTTTGGCTCGTCCATTTGCCCGTCCCTTTTTGCCCAGCTTTGTCCAAAATGACATCAACAAGCGGCTTGCCTGTTTCTTCATCGATTTTCGTGAAAATGTCGGCCGTAATTTCAATCAAGTAGCTGTTCAATTCGCCTTTGTTCCAGTCGGCAAACACTTCGTGCAGCTCTGCAGCATCCATGCCGAGCACATGTTTGAGCAGGAAGTACGCTTCAGCGATCAGCTGCATGTCGCCGTATTCAATGCCGTTATGCACCATTTTGACATAATGCCCCGCGCCGTCCGGACCGATGTACGTCGTGCACGGCTCGCCGTCGACTTTCGCAGCGATGGCTTCAAAAATCGGGCGCACGAGCTCATGCGCTTCTTTTTGCCCACCCGGCATGATCGACGGGCCTTTCAGCGCCCCTTCCTCACCGCCGGAGACCCCTGTGCCGATAAAGTGAATGCCGAGTTCAGCGAGTTCTTTATTGCGGCGTTGCGTATCCTTAAAATACGTATTGCCGCCGTCAATTACAATATCGCCTTTCTCCAAATGCGGCTTCAGCTGTTCGATCGTCGCGTCCGTCGGCGCTCCCGCTTTCACCATCAGCAAAATTTTCCGCGGTTTTTCCAAGGCGTTGACGAATTCTTCGATGCTGTATGTACCGACAATGTTTTTTCCTTTCGCTTCTTGCAAAAACTCGTCCGTTTTTTCGCGCGAACGGTTGTATACCGCCACTGAATAGCCTTTGCTTTCAATGTTCAACGCCAAGTTTTTCCCCATGACCGCCAGTCCGATGACGCCGATTTGCTGTTTCGCCATTGTCCAACGTCCCTTTCCGTTTTGGTTTGTTCATCAAACAACATACCATACGTTTACGCTTGCCTGCAAGTTTTTCTAAACCGATTTATGAACGAGTCTGCACGACGGATTTGTTTGCCATTTTCATATTGAAAATGAAAGGGGCGCAACGCCCCTCATGCTTAGTAGCCTCCATAGTGCGGGAAGCCGTATGGGGAAAACGGATAGTGGCCATCATACATCCCGTATGGAAAATGGTGATAGCCGCCGTAGCCCCCGTGCCAATAAGGATAGTAGCCATACGGATAGTGGCCGTAGCCGCCAAAGTACGGCGGATAAAAGCCGCCCGGATACGGGCCAAACGGTCGAACCATGGAATGCGCCTCCTCTTCATGAGTTGAAGTTCATTTCCATGATTAGGATATGCGCGGAAGAAAAAACGGTATAGGCAAACACCTATACCGTCTCTCCTGCCCGGACAGCGGCTTGGGCAGCGGCCACCTGCTCGCGAATCTCCTCTGCCTCGTCCAAATGGGCAAACAAGACGCGCGGGTCAAGCACGGTCAACAGCCGGTCGGCTTGCGCCGCCATCCCGACTACATACGGCGTGCGCTCCGCGGACATCAGTTGAAGCGGTTTAATGGCCTCAGGCTCAATATCGGCGATCTCTTTCGCCTCATCGACGATAAACGCGACCGACAAGCCATCCACAGCGGCGACAATGAAGCGTGTCTGATCCGTTTCCTCAATCGCTCTTCCGTACAACAATTCCCGCATATCAAGCACTGGCACGAGCTCGCCGCGGATGCGCACGACGCCGGCCATATAGTCCGGCATATGCGGAACGGCGGTCGGCTCTGTCATTTTTTCAATCGAGACGACATACGCGATCGAAACGGCGTACTGTTCCCGCTCAACGCGAAAGATGACATATTTGTCCATTCCCCAGCCCTCTCTTCTTCAACATCTTGCCTTTGCTTTTTTTATCGGCAGCTTTCATCCTATTTTCAGCGCGAATGTTCCCCGCTCGAGAAAAAGAGCATCCAGCCTCGGGGATGCTCACTCGGCATTGGCGACTTCTTCGACAATGGCGATGACCATTTCCGTCAGTTTGACCAACTCTTCAATCGGCATCCGCTCGTTCGTCGTATGGATCTCTTCATAGCCGACAGCGAGGTTGACCGTCGGAATGCCGAAGCCGGCGATGATATTGGCATCGCTGCCGCCGCCGCTTCGCTCGAGCTTGCACGGCCGTCCGATTTTCGCCGCCGCCCGTTTGGCGATTTCCACGACATGGTCGCCGTCGCTGAACTTAAAGCCCGGGTACATCACTTCCACTTCGACATCGGCGCGGCCGCCCATTTCCGCGGCGACCGTTTCAAACGCCTCTTTCATTTTCGCCACTTGCGCTTCCATTTTTTCCGGGACAAGCGAGCGGGCTTCCGCTAAAATATCGACGCGGTCGCAGACGATGTTCGTTTGCGTGCCGCCTTCAAAGCGGCCGATGTTGGCCGTTGTTTCCTCGTCGATGCGGCCGAGCGGCATTTTCGCGATCGCTTTCGCCGCAATCGTAATGGCGGACACCCCTTTTTCAGGCGCCACACCGGCATGAGCGGTTTTGCCGTGCACAACCACTTTCAGCTTCGCCTGCGTCGGGGCGGCGACGACGATGTTGCCGACTTTGCCGTCGCTGTCCAAGGCATAGCCGTATTTCGCTTGGATGAGCGACGGATCGAGCGCCTTCGCCCCGACAAGCCCCGACTCTTCTCCGACGGTGATGATAAACTGGATCACGCCGTGCGGGATGTTTTGCTCTTTCAACACCCGAATCGCTTCCAACATCGCCGCCAAGCCCGCTTTATCATCCGCGCCTAAAATCGTCGTCCCGTCGGTGACGACATAGCCGTCTTGAATCGATGGCTTCACGCCTTTGCCCGGCACGACCGTATCCATATGCGACGTGAAATAAATCGGATCCACCCCGTCTTTCGTCGCCGCGAGCGTGCAAATCAAATTGCCGGCGCCGTGCCCGGTTTTCGCGGCGGCATCGTCTTCGATCACCTCAAGGCCGAGCGCTTCAAACTTTTGTTTGAGCACGTTGGCGATTTCCCCTTCATGCTTCGTTTCTGAATCGATTTGCACGAGTTCCAAAAATTCGTCGACAAGACGCTGTTCATTGACCATAACTTTCTTCCTCCTGCTTATGTATTCCACCTTAAGTATACCGAAATGTTCCGCCAAGAGCCAAACCGGACGCCGGAACGATCGGCACGCACAGCGCTGACAGCCACGTTCGCAATGCGCCAGCGCGAGCTCCCGGGTTCGACAGACGAAAAAATCCGTAAGCAATGGGAGACATAGCAGCGGAATGAGCCTGATGGACGCGAATCCGTATGCGAAAATAGAGGCCAAGCAACAAAACGGGGCCCCTTGACCCCGTTTTTACAGCGGAATATTGCCATGCTTTTTCTTCGGCCGCTCCTCGTGCTTGTTTCGAAGCATCTCGAGCGCCTGAATGAGCTTGATTCTCGTATCGCGCGGGTCGATGACGTCATCGATCATGCCGTATTTGGCGGCGACATACGGATTGGCGAATTTCTCGCGGTATTCGGCAATTTTTTGCGCCCGCGTTTCTTCCGGATTCGGACTTTTTTCAATTTCGCTCGCGAAAATGATGTTCGCCGCCCCTTGCGGCCCCATGACGGCCACTTCGGCGTTCGGCCACGCATAGACGACATCGGCGCCGATCGATTTGCTGTTTAAGGCGACGTACGCGCCGCCGTACGCTTTCCGCAAAATGACCGTAATTTTCGGCACCGTTGCTTCCGAGTAGGCGTACAAAATTTTCGCCCCATGGCGGATGATGCCGCCGTGCTCCTGCTTGACGCCCGGGAAAAAGCCGGTGACGTCCTCAAACGTAATGATCGGGATGTTGAACGAATCGCAAAAACGGATAAAACGCGCCGCCTTGTCGGACGAATCAATGTCAAGCCCGCCGGCCATAAACTTCGGCTGGTTGCACACAAGCCCCACCACTTCGCCTTTGATGCGGGCAAAGCCGATCACGATGTTTTTGGCGAAATCTTTTTGCACTTCCAGAAACGATCCGTCATCGACGACGTGGGCGATGACGTGGCGCACATCGTACGGGCGGACGGCGTCAATCGGCACGACATCGGCCAAATCGGGGCGGTAGTCGTCCCCGTCCGGAATCGGGCCAAACGGCGGCTTTTCGTTATTGTTTGACGGCAAATAGCCAAGCAGCCGCCGCACCTCGGCGAGCGCTTCCTCTTCATTCGCCGCCGCAAAATGAGCGTTGCCGCTGATCGTGTTGTGCACGCGGGCGCCGCCTAAATCTTCGGCGCTGATTTTCTCCCCGGTCACCGCTTCAATCACTTTCGGACCGGTGATGAACATTTGGCTCGTTTTTTCGACCATGAACACAAAATCCGTGATGGCCGGCGAATAGACGGCCCCGCCGGCGCACGGCCCCATAATGACGGAAATTTGCGGGATGACGCCGGAATAAATGGCGTTGCGGTAAAAAATGTGCCCGTACCCGTCAAGCGACAAGACCCCTTCTTGAATGCGGGCGCCGCCCGAATCGTTCAAGCCGATGACCGGCGCCCCGGTTTTCGCCGCCAAATCCATGATGTTCGTGATTTTTTTCGCGTGCATTTCCCCAAGCGCCCCGCCGAAGACGGTGAAATCTTGCGAGAACACAAATACGGTGCGTCCATTGATCTTCCCGTAGCCGGTGACGACCCCATCGCCCGGCCCCTTCTTTTCGCCAAGTCCAAAATCGGTGCAGCGGTGCTCGATGAACGGATTGAGCTCGACAAACGTCCCTTCGTCCAACAGCAAATCAATCCGCTCGCGCGCCGTCAGCTTCCCTTTCGCGTGCTGCTGTTCGATTTTCTCATCGCCGCCGCCCAGTTCAATCTCACGCCGGCGGTCATACAGTTCGTTGATTTTATCGTACATGTCGCTCATTGGTGTCCCTCCGTTCGGTTCGTCCGTTCACAAAGTTCGTACAACACGCCGCCGGTCGATTTCGGGTGCATGAAGGCCACCCACGCCCCGCCGGCGCCGCGTTTTGGCGCATCTTGAATCATGCGGATGCCATGCTCCTTCAGCTCACGGATGCGCTCGGTGATGTCTTCAACCCCAAGCGCCACATGATGAATCCCTTCGCCGCGCTTCTCGATAAATTTCGCCACCGCGCTCTCTGGCGACAGCGGCTCAAGAAGTTCAATTTTCGCCTCTCCAGCCTGCAAAAACGCCACTTTCACCTGCTCCGACTCGACTTCCTCGATGCCGAGAAACGGCAGGCCGAGCACATCTGTATAAAACGGAAGCGCTTTCTCGATCGAGCGGACGGCAATGCCGATATGGTCCACTTTTTTCACCTGCATCGTCTTGGTCTCCTTTGCTGCAAAATGATGAGGCCAACATTTTATTATTCGCCGTTTCGACAAAAAATCCTGCTTTTTTTGTTTTTCTTTGTCTGCGCAACGGTCAAGCCATGGAGCGGTCCGTTTCATCTCTCATCCTGCTTTTTTCCTTGTCCGCTCCGCTGTTTGCCGTTACAATAAACGTAGAACAGCGGACGGAAGGAGGACGGACCGTTGTCGCGCAAAACGCAAAAATTCGTGGTTTACTTGATGCTCATTTGCATGCTGCTGACGACGCTCCTCGCCGGCATCAGCATGTGGTTTTAAGCGCGATCCGGCGTAAAAAACGCAAGCTCCGAAACCGGAAGCTTGCGTTTTTCATTGGACAGCGCCGTACCGTTTGGCAATGGCGTAAAACGATTCGTTGCTGCGGAGAATGAGCACGTTGGCGCCGATGGGCACCCGTTCATACAGCTGCTCGACATCGCGGTTGTGCATGCGCACACAGCCTTGCGAAACGTAGCCGCCAATCGACGCCGGGTTGTTCGTGCCATGAATGCCGTACGTGCGCCCGTCCGTCCCGCGCGCGTTAAAGCCGATCCACCTTGTGCCGAGCGGATTGTTCGGCGCCCCGCCCGGGATGTTCTTTTTCCGATAATACGGGTGTTTCGCCTTCACCGTCACCGTAAACATTCCTTCCGGCGTCAAATCGGTATTGACCCCGGTCGCCACCGGATAAACGGCTTCGATGCGGCCGTCGCGGACGAGCGCGAGCTTATTGATCGCTTTGTTCACAATCACGAGCGGCTTCGCCTCCGCCGCTGTCTGGAAAGGCGCCCCCAACACTGCGGTTATCACGAGACAAATGGCCAACCATACCCGCATATAAGTCCATCCTTTGCTTGAATGTTTGGCTATAGTGTGCGCCAAAACGGATGGACATATGCCCTGTATCATGCCTTCAGCCGCTGCTGTTTTGGTTCGTTTCCGGGGTGGAATTCGCTTTTGATGATTAAATATCGCTCCAATTCGCGCACTAAATGAAACAACGCAGCCCGCTCTTCAAACTGCTCGCGCGTCTTTGGCAGCGGCATCGCCTTAAACTGTTCGCGCATCTCGGCGAGGCGCCGCAAAAAGCGGTCCGCCGTATTTCCCGGGTGAATGGCATCGCTTAATTCGTCGATAAAATCCGCAATCATCATCCGCTGCTCGACCGTGTAGACGAGCGACGTCACAAGCGGAAGCATATGCTCAATGATTTCCAACTGCCGCTCGCGCATGCGGAAGTAGCGGACATATTCATCCTCATTCCGCCATAATTGGTTGTCGGCGTGACGCATGGCGAGTTTTTTCGCTTTTTCGAGCGTCTCGGCGGCGAGCGGAAGCTCTTTGCCATCCCAATCGAGTTCATTGGTGCGCAAGTAGCGGACGATTTCTTTTAAAATGATGCGGAACAAGTCTTCAACAGTGCGTTGGTGCTCCTTCAACTGCTTTTCCACACTCGGCATATACATGTTCATCAGCAGCGCCACACCAATGCCAACCGCCACCAGCAAGATCTCATTGGCGACCAATCCCCACGTGATGTCCTTGGCCGCATACAAATGCAAAATAATGACCGAGCTTGTCGCAATGCCCTCGTTCACTTTCAGCCTGACGGTCACTGGAATGAACAGCAGCAGCAACAGCCCGATCGTCCACGGATGATAGCCGAAGACGGTAAAAAACAACGCCGCAAACCCGATCGCGACGACGCACGCCGCAAAACGAGCCCGAGCTGTTTCCAACGACCGCTTTTTCGTCACTTGGACGCATAAGATGACGATAATGCCAGCGGAAGCGAAGTTATGAAGACCGATGAGCTGAGCGATGGCAATCGCCAGCGCCGCCCCCACCGCCGTTTTCAATGTCCGATAGCCGATTTTCATCGCGCCGTCTCCTTTGCCAATGTTTGCCGACTTCATTGTACAGATGACGGCGCTTTCGATGCAAGGAAAAACAGACAATACTTGGCTCACACGCACACCCGTCCCGAAGCCCATCTGCCCAAACAGCCGCGGAAGGGCAAAAAAAGGCCGCCCTCAAGTGAGAAAGCGGACCGGCTAAATCCGGAGGCACGGTTCATGAGCAGGCTTTCTCATAAATCGTTTTCCCATCGCGCTCGATTTCGCGCCTGATCGCTTCGTTCAGCGCGTCGAAAAAAGCACGTCACACGAGTAAATGTCGACGATGTCGTCAATATCCTCTTTGATTTTCCACTTTTGTTTGCCGGTGTAGTCAATGCACAAGTCAATGTCGGAGTTGTAGCGGGCCATGCCGCGCGCCCGCGAGCCGAACAACACGACTTTTTGAATCTCCTCCTCGCCGGCGAAATACGCCATCAGCCGTTTAAACACGACCGGGCTCATTCCATAGGTCACGATCGATCACTTCTTTTTTGATGTGTTCGAGCAGTGCTTCGATTTTGTGGACATATTCATTCATCTGAAATCAAACATGCCTACTTCAGAAAACAGTGAACAGACTAAATCACTTCTAACGATATTTCATGTAGCATATCGAGATCTTGCGTCTGGCAAGATGGAAGGAGCTCACCGTAGACACTTATATTTACTTTCCGCTGTGGAAAAGCCTCAACATGAATTGATTCAATTCTCGCCATATAACGCCCGTTGTTTTGAATAAGGTTAAACATAAACTCGCTATAGAAAGCAGGAATATACCCTAGCTTACACCCTTCATCTGTTAACACTTCTACTGCTTTAGAATCTTGCCTATTCTCCGGCTCTAACCGAAAATGCACCTCATCTCCCACTTTAAGATGTTGAACCACTTGATCTCCCTCATAATACCTCCAACCGGCGACATAAAAATCAAAATCGAAATGATTTCCCCATACATAAATTGGCGCTACAAATTCATAAGAATCTGTCGCAAGTTTACCACCAGTCGCTCGCAACATATCCATATCTGTACAATCGCGCGGCAAGCCGTATGTCCGCAAAATTTCTAAAAAATCCGGACGGCGCCGGTCAGGCAAACGCCGCTCAAAAGGCCCGAACAATCTGTTAGAAACGTATTTTTTTCCTATATCCGGAAACGACAAATGAGGTTGATAACCGTTTTCTAGTGCTTCGAACAGTCCTCTTCTCTTCCTGCTGCGTTCATAATAAAATACATACTTATCCCCATCGTGTAATAAGTTTCCAATATGATATCGCTGCCGAGTACATTCATTTTGCCAAATTAACCAAAGCACAAAAGGGCGCATCGCTTATTTCACCTCCATATACCAATTTACGAGCCATTCTTTTCGATACTGTAATAATTTTAATACCCATTCTTTGTAAATTTTACTCATGACATTTTCTGAAACACCATCTAAAACAGTTGTGACTTGTTGCTCATTTATTTGACTGATACGATCAATTTCCTTCTTCATTTCTTTTGGATACAATTCATAAATGAAACTTAGTAATTCTTTATATTTAGGCTTCTTCTTATGAGGAAGTCCGATTAAAGAAAAACTCCGATTTGTAAAAGCTTCGAACATTCTCTGATCTTGAAACATTTTTAGAATACGTTCTTCCTTCAATTGGTATCCTAGCGACGCCCCGTTATCATATATAGGTGCAAGCTTGCAGCTAGTGTGGTGAACAATAATCCCCCAGTTATCACAGTGACGATCTTGATTGGCGATTAGCGCGTCAAATACAGGGATTTGGACAAATTCTTTTTCAAGATGAAATCCAGACAACACTTTTATTACATTCAGAAAATGATAATGTTTTAAATTGCGGCGATCAAAACTCTCTTCAATTGTAAAGAACAAATCGCCACCTTCATAAAATTCCTCATTATATAAGACGAAATTTTCAGATAAAATACCTATTGTTCCATCGTAAACAGCTAAATCGGCCTTCATCATATCTAACCCTATATGTTGGCCGATTTTTGATGCAACAACCTCTGCCCACGCTTCCCCAGTATTTTCCTTAGGAATTTTAAATAGATACCGACGTTTATTATCTGGATTAATTAACCAAAACTTCTCTCTTGTCCCAGAAGCTTGCCGCTCCTCATCTTTTTTCCAATGACTAACATCATATAACTCCATAAAAGATGATCCTTTTTTTAGTTTTTGGTTTTTGATAGAAACAAGAGAAAAAGTTGATCGCAAGAGAAGCCTGCTAAAATGATGATCATATGCACTGCTGTTTGCCTGTCTCTGATCTCTTTTTATATTATCACAAACAATAATGGTCATGCAAAAACCCGAAGTCCCTTTTCGAACTTCGGGTTCTCCTTTCACACTTCCTCACAATATTCATCGAACAGCGCCTGCAGCTTTTGCACGACGGCGACCGGTTCGTGCCCTTCGATGTCGTGTCGGTGCAGCATGGCGCACAATTTCCCGTCTTTTAACAAGGCGAACGACGGCGAGGATGGCGGCTCGCCGACAAAATATTCGCGCGCGCGGGCGGTTGCTTCTTTGTCTTGGCCGGCAAAGACGGTCACCAAATGGTCCGGGCGCTTGTCGTAATGAACCGCGTGGGCCGCTGCCGGACGGGCGATGCCGCCGGCGCAGCCGCACACCGAGTTGATGAGGACAAGCGTTGTGCCCGGACGGCGGAATGCCGCATCGACGTCTTCCGGCGTGCGCAGTTCTTCAAATCCGGCTTCGACCGCTTCGCGCCGCGCTTGTTCGACGATGTCGTTATAGAGCGGAAATTGAAATTGGAACATCGTGACACCTCCTTCGATTTGCCTTTATCATATCACAGTTCACCGCCTCGCTTCCGTTCATACGCCTCGATCAGCTCGCGGACGGCGGCGGTGACCGGCTTGGCGCCGGAAATGACGCTGTTCTCGAGCATCGGGAGCTTTTCTTTCACGACCGGATCGGCAAAAAAGCGCGTTTCGATATATTCTTTGATCATGGCGTGCATCCAGTCTTTTTGCTGCTGGCGGCGGCGGTCGAAAAAGACGCCGGATTGCTTTGTCGTCTTGACAAACGTTTGAATGACGCGCCACATGTCGGCGATCCCTTCTCCCAAAAGCGCCGAGCATGTGTACGCTTTCGTCTCCCAGCCGGGCGTGGCCGGGCGGAGGTAATGGAGAAACTGGTTGTATTCTTTTTGCGCCGCTTTTGCTTTTTCTTTATTATCGCCGTCCGCCTTGTTGATGACGATGGCGTCCACCAGCTCCATGATGCCGCGCTTCATGCCTTGCAGCTCGTCGCCGGCGCCGGTTAAGGCGAGCAACAAGAAAAAGTCAACCATCCCTCGGACGACAAACTCGCTTTGCCCGACGCCGACCGTCTCGACGAGGATGATGTCATAGCCGGCCGCCTCGCACAGCATCATCGTCTCGCGCGTTTTTCGGTGTACGCCGCCAAGCGCCCCGCCCGATGGGGACGGACGGATGAAAGCAAGCGGATTGCGGGCGAGCGCCTCCATTCGCGTTTTGTCGCCGAGGATGCTGCCGCCGGTCAACGAACTCGTCGGGTCGACGGCCAAGACGGCGACGCGATGGCCCTGCTCGCACAAAAACGTGCCAAACGCTTCAATGAACGTGCTTTTCCCCGCCCCCGGCACGCCGGTGATGCCGATGCGAATCGAGCGGCCGACGTGCGGAAGCAGTTCATTGAGCACTTGCTGGGCGAGATCCATATGCCTGGCCGCATTGCTTTCGACAAGCGTAATCGCCTGCGCCAAAATGGTGCGGTCGCCGGCGAGCACTCCTTGGACGTATTCTTTAAAAAATCGTGCCGAAAANCAATGCGGCCAGGCATATGGATCTCGCCCAGCAAGTGCTTCAATGAACGTGCTTTTCCCCGCCCCCGGCACGCCGGTGATGCCGATGCGAATCGAGCGGCCGACGTGCGGAAGCAGTTCATTGAGCACTTGCTGGGCGAGATCCATATGCCTGGCCGCATTGCTTTCGACAAGCGTAATCGCCTGCGCCAAAATGGTGCGGTCGCCGGCGAGCACTCCTTGGACGTATTCTTTAACCGATCGTTCTTTTCGCCGCACGAGCCGCTTCGGCGCCGGCGGGCGCTCGGCTTGCACGTACGACGACAGACCATTGCCGTCCGCCCATTCCGGGCGCCGCGGCTGTCCGTCCGAAACTGCGCTCTGGCCGCTTGCCTGTTCCCGCCGTTTCTCTTCGCCGTTCATTGGTTCACTTCCTCATAGCCAAGCCGGGCGTAAATTTCATCCAACACTTTTTCCGCCGCTTCCGGAATGACCGTGCCCGGTCCGAAAATGGCGGCGGCGCCGTGCTCATACAAAAACGCGTAGTCTTGCGGCGGAATGACGCCGCCGACGACGACCAAAATATCATCGCGGCCAAGTTTTTCAAGCTCCTCGACGAGCTGCGGCACAAGCGTTTTATGCCCTCCGGCGAGCGAACTGATGCCGACGGCGTGCACATCGTTTTCGACCGCCTGGCGCGCCGTTTCTTCCGGCGTCTGGAAGAGCGGGCCGATGTCGACGTCAAACCCTAAATCAGCAAACGCCGTGGCGATGACTTTCGCCCCGCGGTCATGGCCGTCCTGCCCCATTTTCGCGATCAAGATGCGCGGGCGGCGTCCTTCGAGTTCGGCGAACTGCTCAACCCGTCGCTTCACCCGCTCGAGCTGCGCTTCGTTTTTGTATTCCGAGCTGTAAACGCCGCTGATCGAGCGGATGGCGGCGCGATGGCGGCTCGCCACTTTTTCGATCGCGTACGAAATTTCCCCGAGCGTCGCCCGGACGCGCGCCGCTTGGACGGCAAGCTCGAGCAAATTCCCCTCGCCCGTTTCCGCCGCTTTTGTGATGGCGTCAAGCGCCGCTTCGACCTGCTCGTTGTCGCGCGTCGCCTTTAGCTCGTTCAGCCGNTTTTCGGCTCGCTTTTACGCGCGCCGCTTGGACGGCAAGCTCGAGCAAATTCCCCTCGCCCGTTTCCGCCGCTTTTGTGATGGCGTCAAGCGCCGCTTCGACCTGCTCGTTGTCGCGCGTCGCCTTTAGCTCGTTCAGCCGCTCGATTTGCCGCTGGCGCACGGCGGTGTTGTCGACTTCCAAAATGTCGATCGGCTCTTCTTTTTCCGGGCGGTATTTATTGACGCCGATGATCGTTTCCGCTCCTGAATCGATGCGCGCTTGGCGGCGGGCCGCCGCTTCTTCGATGCGCATTTTCGGGATGCCGGTTTCAATGGCTTTCGCCATCCCGCCTAAGCTTTCGATTTCTTCGATATGCGCCCACGCCCGCTTCATCAACTCGTTCGTCAACGTCTCGACGTAATACGAACCGGCCCACGGGTCGATCGTCCGACAAATGCCGGTTTCTTCCTGCAAGTACAGCTGCGTATTGCGGGCGATGCGCGCCGAGAAGTCGGTCGGCAAGGCGATCGCTTCATCCAAGGCGTTCGTATGGAGCGACTGCGTATGCCCCATCGCCGCCGCGTGCGCCTCGATGAGCGTGCGCACGACGTTGTTGAACGGATCTTGCTCGGTCAAGCTCCAGCCCGACGTTTGCGAATGCGTCCTTAGAGCGAGCGATTTTGGATTTTTCGGATTGAACGTTTTCATCATTTTCGCCCACATGAGGCGCGCGGCCCGCAGTTTCGCCACTTCCATAAAGTAGTTCATGCCGATCGCCCAGAAAAACGACAGCCTCGGCGCGAACGAGTCGATGTCAATGCCGGCTTTCAAGCCGGTGCGCACGTACTCAAGCCCGTCAGCGAGCGTGTACGCCAGCTCCAAATCGGCCGGCGCCCCGGCTTCTTGCATATGGTAGCCGGAAATACTGATGCTGTTGAATTTTGGCATGTATTTGGCCGTATAGGCGAAAATGTCGGCGATGATGCGCATCGACATCTCCGGTGGATAAATGTACGTGTTGCGCACCATATATTCTTTCAAAATATCGTTTTGGATCGTGCCGGACAGCTTGTCTTGCGTCACTCCCTGCTCTTCGGCGGTGACGATGTAAAACGCCATAATCGGGAGCACCGCCCCGTTCATCGTCATCGACACTGACATTTGGTCGAGCGGGATGCCGTCAAACAAAATTTTCATATCGAGCACCGAGTCGATGGCCACCCCCGCTTTGCCGACGTCGCCGACGACGCGCGGATGGTCGGAGTCATAGCCGCGGTGCGTCGCCAAGTCAAAAGCGACCGACAGCCCTTTTTGCCCCATCGCCAAGTTGCGCCGATAAAAGGCGTTGCTCTCCTCGGCGGTCGAAAAGCCGGCGTATTGGCGGATCGTCCACGGCCGCACGACGTACATCGTCGGGTACGGCCCGCGCAAGTACGGCGGCAAGCCGGGCATATAATCAAGAAAATCGAGCCCATCGATGTCTTCCTTTGTATAAAGCGGCTTCACCGCAATGTGTTCGTTCGTCTGAAACAACAGCTCATCGATCGACGCTTGCACGCGCCGCTCCACCGCGTCTCTCCACTGTTTCTCATCCACATCGGCCGTTGCGTCGGAAAGCGTCATGTTGGTAAAATCAACGTACTTCGCCATCAAGCGCCACCCCTCTTTCCGTTAGAAACGCCACGATCACATCGTACGCGTTCGAACCGAGATGAATCGATCCGTCCACGCCCGCGTCCGCGTACGTTCTCTCAAGCTCTTCCGGCGGCTTTCCGGCGACATACAGCTTCGCGTTCGGCTTGGCTTGCTTGAACGCCTCAGCCAACGCTGGAACGAACGCCGGGTAATCGTCATCGGCGCCGCACACGATATAATGCGTCCCGTTCGTGTTCCGCACCCATTCGACCGCTTCCGCGACCGAGGCAAAGCCATCGCTCCGCTCAGCCGCCACCCCGCCGGCCGCAAACAGCCCGGCGATGAAATCGGCGCGCGCTTGATGACGGACAAGCGGCCCGATATTGATCAAGTGAACGGAAAGCCTGCTTCCTGTGCGTTCGGCATGCTCCTCGGCTGCCTTCCGCAGCTGCTCAAACGGCTCGGCCAAGCGCCATGCCCGAATCGGCGTGATGGCAACAACCGCGTTCCCATCGACCAACGCCGCCGCGATCTCCCGAGCGGTTGCTCGACGGCGAACCGCACGAATCGCCGCTTCCATCCACTTCCCGCCCGCGAGCGAGGCGCGAATATCGGCCACCCGCTTTTCATCCAGCGGCGGCGCCACGTTCGCTGCGTCTTGCTTCGGTTTTTCGACCGGCGTTTCCTCCAAATTGGCGTACACGTTCGTGCCAACGATTTTTTCCTTCCGCGTCTTGACACGATCCAGCCGCCGCTTGGCGACCGCTTCCACTTCCGTCTGCACGAAGCCGTCTTCGAGCGCCTTCGCCATGCCGTCTTTTTCCTCCACACGCTGGAACAGCTTCCACGCTTCTTCGGCGAGCTTGGCGGTCAACGTTTCCACATAATACGAGCCGCCCGCCGGATCGATGACGTTCGCCACATGCGCCTCTTCGAGCAAAATGAGCTGCGTGTTGCGGGCGATGCGCCGCGAAAACTCATCAGCGAGTCCGAGCGCCTCGTCAAACGGCGACACGTGCACGCCATCGGCGCCGCCGACAACGGCCGCAAACGCTTCCGCCGCCGCTCGGAGCATGTTCACATACGGGTCGTACACCGTTTTCGTAAAGGGCGACGTGCGCACATGCAGCTCGATCCGCCTTGCTGATTCACCGCCGCCAAACGCTTCGATCACTTGCGCAAACAACCGCCGCGCCGCCCGCAGCTTGGCGATTTCCATGAAAAAGTCGGCTCCGACGGCGAGCGACACTTGCATCCTTGTCGCGATGTCATCAACCGTCAAGCCCCGGTCCAACCCGGCGCGGATGTACTCGACGGCTGCCGCCAACGAAAACGCGAGCTCCTGCACGGCGTTCGCCCCGCCGTTATGGTACGGCTCGCCGCGCACCAAAATCGTGCGAACGGCAGGCATCTGTTCCTTCGCCCACTTCGTTGCTTCCGCCATTTCATCATACAGCCGCTCAAGCGAACACGGGAGCGTCCCCTGCTCCGCCCACGCTCCGAGCGGATCCATGCCGATCGCGCCCCGTACGCTCGATAGCGGGACGCCCCGTTCCTCTAAATAAGCGGCCAACAGCGCCAAAAACGAAAGCGACCGCGCCCCGGCGTCCACACGGAGCGAATAGCGGTCCAGCGGCACGCCATCCAACATCGCCGCCACATCATCAACCGACTCGACGGCAAACGGCAGCCGGCCAAGGGCAAGATGGATTTCCGTCTGCCCCCGCTCCAAGTCGTGCTTCACTGCCTCGTTCCAGTCGGACGGGCTCGCTGCCGAAATCTCCTGGCTCACCTTCCACGGCTCGCCCCGATACCCTTCCGGCCGCGCCCCACGCACATAGCGGCCAAAGCCCGGGTACTGCTCAAGCGGGCCGAGCGCCTCCACATCGCGGCGCGTATAGAGCGGTTTGACCGCAATGTTTTCGTACGTCATCGATACAAGCCGCTCGAGCGGCTTGCCTTTCAGCGACTTTTCCGCTTCCCGCTCCCACTCCTCCACCGTCGGAGCCGGAAACGCCGCTTCCTTCATCTTTGCGACATCGCTCATTCCGATCCCCCTTTGCCTTCCAGACATAAGAAACCGCTTTCTTTTCAAGCCGCACCTTTCCCTCTCGAACCCGTCTGCTCAGAACGAAGCGCTGATGACGCTTCGTGTGGGAAAAAACGGTTTCTATGTTTATTGTAGTACATCGGCCGCGTTTGGGCAATGAACAAAAAGGCAAACAACTTGCTGATGCCACCATTTCGCCATGAAATGGAAAACAAAGCGGTCAAAAAAAAAACATGAACGATCCCGAAATGGCTCGATGACTTGGCGAAACAACACCATCTCAACGATTCACAAATCCTCCAAGAAGCCCTGAAAAAACATGAAAGGAAGAGGGCGTTGTTGCATGCTCTCTTGGACGATGCTCCCTCGTCCCCCTCCAAATCACCGCTTAGCGAAAATCTCAACTGCCATTTATTCATTGGAAAATGTTTCGCAAATCGATCACGAAATCCTTCAATACATGAACCAAAACGGCGTCATCCCGGTTGTACACTCCATGAAGTTCCAATCTTCCTGTTTTTCCGCGCAAATACACTTCCACCACTTGATTCGCCGGGTCAACGATCCAATATTCCTTCACCCCGGCCCGCTCGTACGCGATCCGTTTGTCCATCCGGTCGATTTTGGCCGTGGCGGGGGACAAGATCTCGACGACCAAATCCGGAGCCCCGACAATGCGGTTTTTTTGAATTTTGTTTTTGTCGCAGATGACGACAAGATCGGGGCATACCCAGTTTCGGACGTTTTCATCCATCCATCCCTTGCGATGATCTTCGAAAAGATACACATCGATCGGGGCGGCCAACACGCGGCAATCCTTCCCACGAAGATGCATCCCGAATTCAATGGAAAGTTGAAGCGAAACTGATTGATGTTCCGGTGTCGGCGACGGCGCCATGCTAATGATGTTCCCGTCCAAGACCTCGCACCGTTTTCCTTCCGGCCATGTCGCATACTCTTTGTAGGTCATAGGGGCCTGTTCCTTTTCTGGTGAACCCATATCCTCCACCTGCCTCCTAATTTTATATTGATTATACATCATCCATTCCTGTGTCTTGAACGATGTTTATTCCTCTTCCCGAACGAGCGGCAGGCGGACGAATACGGTCATCCCGCGTCCAAGGTCGCTGTCGAACCAAATCGCGCCGTCATGAAGAGAGACGATTTGTTTGACGATGGCAAGCCCCAAGCCGGTGCCGCCTTCTTTGCGGGTGCGGGCGCGGTCGACGCGGAAAAAGCGCTGGCCGAGAAGCGGGAGCTGGTCTTTCGGAATGCCTTTTCCCGTGTCTTGGATGACAAGCTCGCCTTCCGCTTCCGACAAGCGGGAAAGCCGCACCGTCACCGCGCCGCCTTCCGGGGTGTAGCGGATGGCGTTGTCGAGCAAGTTGCGCACGACTTGTTCGAGCCGGTCGGCGTCGCCGTTGACGATGATGTCATAGTCCAACTCGCACGCCAACTCGATCCGCTTTTGCGAGGCGATCGGTTCGTACGTGGCGATGACATCTTCGATCACTTGGGCAAACGCCACCGGCGCGCGCTCGAGCGGCACGCTTTGCCCTTCAAGGCGCGCCAGGTCAAGAAGATCGCGCACCAGCCGCTCCATCCGCTCCGTTTCGCGGTGGATAAGGCGAAGGTACGCCTTTTCTTCTTCCTTCGTTTTCGCGAGGCCAGCAAGGAGTGCTTCGCTGTATCCTTTCATATAGCTGAGCGGCGTGCGCAGCTCATGCGAGACGTTCGCTAAGAACTCGCGTTTCCGCTCGTCTTCTTTAGCAATGGCGTCCGCCATTTGGTTGAACGCCTCCGCCAGGCGGCCGATTTCATCATCGCTCCGCACGGGGATGTCCGCTTCGTAGCGTCCTTCCGCCATGCGTTCTGCCGCTTGTTCCATCGCTTGGAGCGGCTCGGTCATCTGCCGCACCATCCGTCGGCCGACAACCAAAAGCGCGGCGGCGAATATGGCGGCCAACGGCCAAAACGCGGCGGCCGCCCGCTTCGTTGCTTCCTGAACGTCGGCTAACGGCAAATACAAGTAAATCGCTCCTTCAAGCCGCTTGCCGTCCAAAAGCGGAACGACGACCGCCATCACGCGGCGTCCGAACCGCTTTTCGTATCCCGTTTTGACAACAGGCTTCCCGGCTAACAATGTTTCCCGGTCGCGGCCGCTGACTAACGCGTCATAGTGGACCGGAAACGGAAAGCAGGCGCTCAGTTCGCGCGGGTTGTCAATCAACAAGATCGTGGCCGTTGATTTTTCGTCATACCATTCGATTTGACGGCGATATGCCTCCGTCACCGCCCCGCCGCGATAGTCGCGGGCGAGGCTCGTCCCTTCCGCGATCAACGTTCGCTCAACTTCTTTCATGTACACCGTCCGGTAAAAATAATTCAGAAGGCCAAAGGAAAACGCCAGCGTCGCCACGACCGCGGCGCCGATCGCCAGCCATAGTTTTTGTCCTAACCGAAGCCGTTTCATGTTCATCCCTCAAACTTGTAGCCGATGCCCCATACGGTTTGGATGTGGCGGGCGGCGTCTTTCAGCTTCATGCGCAGCGTTTTCACATGCGTATCGACCGTGCGGGCGTTTCCTGTATAATCATATCCCCACACTTTGACGAGCAAATCGTCGCGGCTGAACACCTGGCCGCGGTGTTTTGCCAAAAACAGCAGCAGCTCAAACTCCTTCAACGTCAGCTTCACCGCCTCGCCGCCAACGGTCACGGTTCGTCCTTTTTCGTCGATGGCAAGGTCGCCAAATTGCAGCCGGCCGTCATTCTCGCGGACGCGCTGCACCCGGCGCAACACCGCCTCAAGGCGGGCGATGAGCTCTCCTGGGCTGAACGGTTTGACGATGTAATCGTCGCCGCCAAGCTTCAATCCTTTCACTTTATCCCATTCTTCGCCAAGCGCGGTCAAAAACAAAATCGGCACGTCCGACTGCTCGCGGATGCGGGCGCAGACGGCGAATCCGTCCTGTTTTGGCATCATGACGTCCAACAGCACGGCATCAACCGGATGTTGCGAAAGCAGCACCAGCGCTTCTTCCCCGTCCCCTGCTTCGAGGCAACGAAAGCCGGCGTTTTCCAAATACATGCCAACGAGCAGGCGCATTTCTTCTTCATCATCGACGATTAAAACGGTTCGTTCGCTCATGTTCGTCCCTCCCGAATGAATAGCTGCAGCGGGCCGTCTCCCGTCTTCCAACGGGCGAGCGGACGCAGCATCGCCTCATCGACCACGATGATTTCATCGCTGTCATAACTCGCAATATACAAACGGCTTCCTGCCGCTTCCATGGCAAACGGATTGGCGCCGACAGACGCCGAAGCGAGCTGTTTTCCTTCTTTTGAAAACTGATAGATCGTGTTCGAACCGTGGCTTAGCACAAACACGCCGCGGCCTGTTTCGACAAAATCAACCGGCATGACCGGGGCGGCAATCGTCCGCAACAAGCGGCCGTCTTGAAGCGAATAGACGTGAACATTCTTCTCCACCTTGTTTCCGCTTCCATGTCCGCCGACCCACAGCTCCCCTTGCCGCTCGCGCATCAATCCGCCTAACGCCATCTTCGGCACAGAAAATGAGCGAATGACACGGAGGCGGCTCGTATCAATGACAAAGGCGCGGCCGTCTTGAAAGTCGATGGCATACAGCTCCGTTTCCTGGCGATTGACAAGCAGCGTCATCGGGGAGCGTCCGACCGAAAGGCGGGCGATCTCTTTCCCGTCCCGGCTCACAACGCGCACCGCGTGATGGGTGCTGTCGCCAAAAAACCACGTGCGGCCATCCGGAGATGGAGCAGCGCTCACAATGCCGCTTCCTATTTTCCATTCGCCAAGCAGCTTCCCGGTCGCGAGATCGTACCGATAGACGCCGTCAAGATCCCGCCCGTACAAAAGAAGCGTCCGGCCGTCCGAGCTCAACGCCCCGCCTTGAAACGGTTCGTTGATGTTCCAACGGGCGATCTTGCCGCCATTTTCCGCGTTCAAAAAGGTGACCGTTTCCGCTTTGACATCGAGGCTGATGACGACAGAAAGCGAATCGGCCACCGGGGGAAACGACGGATTGGCGCAGCCGCTTAGCAGAAAGAAGCAACACAACAGCATCCATACGCTCGCTCGTTTCATCTCGTTTTTCTCCTTCGCACGTTCGTTTCTGTCCTCATTATACATCACATTTGTGAAAGAAGTTTGAAATCGCGCCACGCAAAAACCCCCACCGCCAACCGATGGCGATGGGGGAATCGTTAATAAATCGGCGTGTTGTCTTTGTTCATGTTTTCCAAAATCGCTTTGACGCGGGCGAGGAAGCGGCCGCAAATGAGGCCGTCCAAGACGCGGTGGTCGAGCGACAAACATAAGTTGACCATGTCGCGGATGGCGATCATGCCGTTTTTGACGACCGGACGTTTGACGATCGTTTCCACTTGCAAAATGGCCGCTTGCGGGTAGTTGATAATGCCCATCGACTGCACCGAGCCGAACGCGCCGGTGTTGTTGACGGTGAACGTGCCGCCCTGCATGTCTTCCGGGCGCAGTTTGCCGGCGCGCGTTTTTGCCGCCAGTTCAGCGATTTCGCGGGCGATGCCTTTGATCGTTTTTTCATCGGCGTGCTTGATGACGGGCACGAACAAGGCGTCATCCGTCGCGACAGCGATGGATATGTTGATGTCCTTGCGCTGAATGATCTTATCGCCCGCCCACACTGAGTTCAACTGCGGGAATTCTTTCAGCGCTTGGGCGACCGCCTTGACGAAGAAGGCGAAATACGTCAAATTGAAGCCTTCACGCCGCCTGAACTCGTCTTTGATGGCATCGCGGTAGGCGACAAGATCGGTGACGTCGACTTCGACCATCGTCCAAGCGTGCGGCGCTTCGTGTTTGCTGCGGAGCATGTTCGCCGCAATCGCCTTGCGCACCGGGGTGACCGGAATTTCGATGTCGCCCGCTCCGGCTTCGACGTTCGGGGCCGCTGGTTTGATCGGCGCTGCCTGCGGCGCGGTTGGCGCGGCCGCGGCAGACGGTTGAACGGTTGCGGCGGCTGTGGCCGGTTGTTCCGTTCTCGGTTCCGCTTTTGGCGCGGCTTGTTCCGCCGCCGGTGCCGCTCCCGCTTTCGGAATTTGTCCAGACTCAATGAGCTTCAGCAAATCTTTGCGCGTCACCCGCCCGCCAAGGCCGGTGCCTTCGACTTGTTCGAGGTCAATGCCGTGTTCCTGAGCCAAGCGGAGCACGGCCGGCGAATAGCGGCCGTTGTTTGCCCGGCCGGCCTTTTTCGGAGCGGCTGGCTTGGCGTTGTCTTCTGCTTTCGGCGCTTCATCCGCCGGCTTCGCTTCCGAAGCCGGTGCAGCGCCTTCGACTTCGATCGTGCAAATCGGCGCGCCGACTGGGAGCGTCTCCCCTTCTTTGGCGATCAGCTCGCGGATGACGCCGGCAAACGACGACGGAATTTCCGCGCTCACTTTATCGGTGATGACTTCAGCGATCGGGTCGTATTTGTTCACTTTGTCGCCCGGGGAAACGAGCCATTTGCTGATCGTGCCTTCCGTGACGCTTTCCCCGAGCTGAGGCATCGTCAATTGTTCGATGGCCACATCGATACCCTCCTATCTCTGTTGCAATATCTTTGCCGTGACGTCCCCACGCCGTCTAGGGTTGGCTTCGAGGCCGGCGTTTGTGGGGAATCCCTTCATTAGGATGGAATGATTCCCTAACCGAACATCCCATGTTTTCCTGACGCCTCCAAGCTGGAGACGCCTTTTGTTCATCTGTTAAAACGCCGCTAATTCGCGCATTGCTTTTTCGACTTTTTCTGGATTGATCATAAAGAATTTTTCCATCGTCGGCGCATACGGCATGGCCGGAACGTCCGGGCCGGCGAGGCGCATAATCGGCGCGTCGAGATCAAACAAACAATGCTCCGCGATAATGGCGGCGACTTCGCTCATGACGCTGCCTTCTTTATTGTCTTCCGTAATGAGCAGCACTTTTCCTGTTTTGCTCGCCGCCTCGATGATCGCTTCTTTGTCGAGCGGATAGACGGTGCGCAAATCGAGCAGATGGACAGAAATGCCGTCTTGGGCGACGCGCTCGGCCGCCTGCAAGGCAAAATGGACGCACAGCCCGTACGTGATGACCGTGATGTCATCGCCTTCACGCTTGACGTCCGCCTTGCCGATCGGAAGCACGTAGTCGTCCTCCGGCACTTCCCCTTTAATGAGGCGGTAAGCGCGTTTATGCTCGAAAAAGAGCACCGGGTCTTCGTCGCGAATCGCCGCTTTCAGCAGCCCTTTCACATCGTACGGCGTCGACGGCATGACGATTTTTAACCCAGGCTGGTTGGCGAAAATCGCTTCGACTGACTGCGAATGGTACAAAGCGCCGTGAACGCCGCCGCCGTATGGGGCGCGGATGACGATCGGGCAGTTCCAGTCGTTGTTCGAGCGATAGCGGATGCGCGCCGCTTCAGAAATGATTTGGTTGACCGCCGGCATGATAAAATCGGCAAACTGAATTTCGGCAATCGGGCGCAGGCCGTACATCGCCGCGCCGATGCCGACGCCGACGATCGCCGACTCGGAAAGCGGCGTGTCGATGACGCGCTCTTCGCCGAACTGCTCGTACAATCCTTGCGTCGCTTTGAACACTCCGCCTTTCCGGCCGACGTCTTCTCCTAACACAAACACGCGCGGGTCGCGCTCCATCTCTTCACGAATCGCCATCGTAACCGCATCAATATAGGAAATAACAGGCATCGTCGATTCCCCCTTACTCCTCGGCATACACGTAGCGAAGCGCATGCTCCGGCTCGGCGTACGGAGCCTTCTCCGCGTAGTCGGTCGCTTCGTTCACTTCTTTCATGACGCGCGCTTGAATGTCCTCGTCAAGCTGGTCGGTCAAAACGCCGGTTTCTTTCAAATAGTTGGCAAACGACACGATCGGGTCTTTGGCGCGCGCTTCGGCGAGCTCTTCTTCCGTCCGATAGACGCGGTGGTCATCGTCCGACGAGTGCGACGTCAGCCGGTATGTCACGGCCTCGATGAGCGTCGGCCCTTCGCCGCGGCGGGCGCGGTCGGCCGCTTCTTTCACGACTCGGTACACTTCAAGCGGATCGGTGCCGTCGACCGTATAGCCCGGCATGCCATAGCCGATGGCGCGGTCGGACACCTTTTCGCACGCGAGTTGTTTCGAAATGGGCACGGAAATGGCGTACTTGTTGTTTTCGCACATAAAGATGACTGGGAGTTTATGAACGCCGGCGAAGTTCGCCCCTTCATGGAAGTCGCCTTGGTTCGACGACCCTTCGCCGAACGTGACGAAGGCGACAAAATCTTTCTTTTCCATTTTCGCCGCCAGCGCAAAGCCAACCGCATGCGGCACTTGCGTCGTCACGGGCGATGAACCGGTGACGATCCGGTTTTTCTTTTTCCCGAAATGCCCTGGCATTTGCCGGCCGCCGGAGTTCGGGTCTTCCGCCTTGGCAAACGCCGCCAACATCAATTCTCTCGGCGTCATGCCAAACGTCAGGACAACGCCCACATCGCGGTAATACGGCAAGACATAGTCTTTCGTCCGGTCGAGGGCGAATGCCGCGCCGACTTGCGCCGCCTCCTGCCCTTGGCATGAGATGACGAACGGAATTTTCCCCGCGCGGTTTAACAGCCACATCCGTTCATCGAGCTTGCGGGCCAAGAGCATCGTTTCATACATTTCCAACACCGTGTCATCGCTTAATCCAAGCGCCTGATGACGGTTTTGCGCCATCGCAACAACCTCCCTTAGATTCACATAGTCAACCAATGATCACGCGCCGCGCGCATACGGCGAAATCGGTTAAAAATGAATAGCTTTGCCATCGACCGCCAGCGCCGCTTCCGCCATGGCCTCTGACAGCGTCGGATGCGGATGGATCGCATGCGCCACTTCCCACGGAGCCGCATCAAGCACGCGGGCGAGACCGGCTTCGGAAATCAAATCGGTCACGTGCGGCCCGACCATATGGACGCCAAGCAGATCGTCCGTGTTCCGGTCGGCGATGAGTTTCACAAACCCTTCCGCCTCACCGAACACAAGCGCCTTGCCAATGGCTTTAAACGGAAATTTGCCGACCTTGACATCATAGCCTTTCGCTTTCGCCTCTTGTTCGGTTAAGCCGACCGCCGCCGCTTCCGGAAAAATGTAGCCGAAAA
>NZ_AYSF01000030.1:0-129287 GCF_000498995.1 Geobacillus thermopakistaniensis | reverse complement strand
GAAAAGTAAAGCTGTAGACCTGAGTGTCTTATGCTCTAGCGGCGAAGTGGACACGCCTCAAAGAATAAGGATTGCTTGAAGCAGTCAAACTTCTTTGGAAGCCCCCACTTCAAATTTTCGCTAGAAAATTAAGTGGGGGTAGTTCACTGTTGAATATGGTTGAAAATATCATACATCGGCACGATGATCGAAGTGACGATCGTCCCGACGACGCCGGCGAGAAGCACGATCATAAGCGGTTCGATGAGCGATTTCAATCGGTCGGTGGCCGCATCGACTTCCGCTTCGTAAAAATCAGCAACTTTGCCGAGCATGGCGTCAAGCGCACCGGTCTGTTCGCCGATCGTGATCATTTGCGCAACAAGCGGCGGAAACGCCCAATGGCGGCGGAGCGGCTCCGAGAGCGATTGCCCGCGCTCGAGGGAGGTCCGCGCTTCAGCCAGCACAGATGCGATCACTTCATTTTCAACGACGCGCCCAGCGATGGAAAGCGCCTCTAAAATCGGCACCGAGCTTGCAACAAGCGAGCTGAGCGTCCGTGTCAGGCGGGCGAGCGCCGCTTTTTGCACGAGCGTGCCGAACATCGGCATCCGCAGGGCGGCATAATCCAAATAGTACTTCGTTGTCTTTTGCCGCCGAAAAGCCACAAACGATGCGTACACGCCGGCAAAAAGCAGGACGACGGCCCACCAATACCGTTGCATCACACTGCTTGCCTTGAGCACAAACTTCGTAATCGCCGGCAGTTCGGCGTGAAACTCGGCGAACATCTCGACGAACGTTGGCACAACGGCGACAAGCAAAAAAATAACGACCGCGGTGGCAATGATGGCAACAGCAATCGGATAGGCGAGCGCCGAGGCGATTTTTTGCCGCGTCCGATGCATTTTTTCAAAATGATCAGCCAAGCGGTCAAGCGTCTCGTCAAGCGTCCCGCTCGCTTCACCGGCGCGCACCATGTTGACAAACAGCGGCGGAAAGATGCGCGGATGATTCGCCGCTGCCGCTGAGAGCGGGTTCCCGCTGCGCAATGACTGTTCGATGTCAAGAAGCGTCTTAGCGAGCGGCTTGCTTTCCGTTTGCTCCGCCAAAATGCGGATCGAATCGACGATCGTCACCCCGGCGCGCACAAGCGTTGCGAACTGGCGCAAAAAGATGACAAAGTGCTGCAGTTTGACGGCGCGGCCAAACGAAATTTCTTTGTTCCATATGGACGGCGGCACTTCGGCAAGCGCCAGCGGGCGAATTCCTTTTTCCCGAAGCTTTGCCGCCGCCTCGCGCCGCGAAACGGCATTGATCACTCCAGCTTTTTTCCGTCCGTTTCGGTCGCGCCCCTCGTACTTAAACTGCGCCATCGTCCCCACGCTCCCCCGCCAAATACACTTCAGCCGCCAGCGGATCGATGCGCCCATCGGCTGCAAGCTCCTTAACGCTCATTTCCATCGTCTGCATGCCGATGCTGCGGCTCGTTTGCATAATGTTGATGATTTGATGTTCTTTTTCGTTTCGGATTAAGTTGGCGACGGCCGCATTGTTCACTAAAATTTCCAGCGCTGCCGTCCGCCCGGTTTTGTGTCTGTTTGGAAACAAGCGCTGAGCGATGATGGCAACGAGCACGGAAGCAAGCTGCAGCCGGATTTGCGCCTGCTGGGCCGGCGGAAAGACGTCAATCATCCGCTCAATCGCCGCCGGCGCGCTCGCCGTATGAAGCGTGCCAAGCACTAAATGGCCCGTTTCCGCGGCGGTGATTGCCGTTTGGATTGTTTCCAAATCGCGCATTTCCCCGACTAAAATGACGTCTGGATCTTGACGAAGCGCAGCGCGCAATCCGGCGGCAAAACTGCCAGTGTCGAATCCCACCTCTCGTTGGTCGATGATCGATTTCCCGTGTTTATGCAAATACTCGATTGGATCTTCCAGCGTGATGATATGTTTCGACATCGTTTTGTTCATATAGTCGATCATCGCCGCCAATGTCGTCGATTTGCCGCTGCCGGTCGGTCCGGTGACAAGCACGAGTCCGTGCGGCTTTTCGGCGATGCGCTTTAAGACATCCGGCAGGCCAAGCTCCTCCAGCGTCGGGATGCGCACCGGGATGAGGCGCACGGCGAGCGACACGCATGACCGCTGTTTAAACACGTTTAAGCGAAAGCGGGAAACGCCGGCAATGCCATACGAAAAATCAAGCTCTCCGGTTTCCTGAAACTGCTGCCAAAGCGGCGCCGGAATGATGGATCGCGCCATTTGCTCTGTTTCCTCCGGGTGCAGGCGCTCATGGCCGTAAGCTCTCAACTCCCCGTTCACGCGAAAAATCGGCGGCGCGCCGACGGTTAAATGCACGTCGGAAGCGCGGCATTCAAAGGCCGCGCGCAATAACGCCTCAAGCTTTTCCTTCATCCATCTCACCCATCAATGCAAAATGGCCACTTTCAGCACTTCTTCAAGCGTGGTCAACCCTTGCTTCACTTTCAACAGCCCATCATCCAGCAAAAAAATCATTTTGTTTTGCAGGGCAAGCTCGCGCAATTTCGAAAACGGCTCGTTGTTTAAAATGACGCGCCGCATCTCATCGGTGACAACAAGCAGCTCGTGAATCGCCAGCCGTCCGCGGTAACCGGTCATGTTGCACATCGGGCAGCCGCGGCCGCGGACAAGTTGATGAACCTCAATGCCGCGGCGGGCGAAAATGTCCCGCTCCCGCTTCGTCGGCTCATACACCTCTTGGCAGTCGCGGCAGACGCGGCGCACAAGCCGCTGCGAGACAACGCCGGCGAGCGATGTGGCCACTAAAAACGGCTCAATCCCCATATCGATCAGGCGGGTGATCGTGCTTAATGCATCGTTCGTATGGAGCGTGCTCAACACTAAATGACCGGTGAGCGAAGCGCGGATCGCCACTTCCGCCGTCTCGCGGTCGCGAATCTCCCCAACCATGATGATGTTCGGGTCTTGACGCAAAATCGAGCGGAGCCCTTGGGCGAACGTCAAGCCGACATTCGGGTTGACTTGAATTTGGTTGACGCCCTCGATCTGATATTCGACTGGATCTTCAATCGTAATAATGTTCACGTGCTCGCTGTTTAAATGGTTGAGCGCCGCATAGAGCGTCGACGATTTCCCCGAACCGGTCGGTCCGGTGATCAAGACGATGCCGTTCGGCCGCTCGATCAAGCGGATGAACCGATCTAAATTGACCGGGTTGAAACCAAGTTTATGAATATCGTTTAACGCTGCGCCCAAATCGAGGACGCGCATGACGATTTTCTCACCGTATACGGTCGGCAGCGTTGAAACGCGCAAATCGACCGGATGAAAATCGATGTCCATTTTGATCCGCCCGTCTTGCGGCACGCGGTGTTCGGTGATGTCCATATTGGCCAAAATTTTAATTCTCGCCGTCAACATGCTTTGCATATGTTTCGGCAGCGCGCGTTCGGTGCGAAGCAGGCCGTCGATCCGATAGCGGATGAGCACTTTCGTCTCCTGTGGATCGATATGAATGTCGCTCGCCCGCTGTTCAACAGCAAGCTGCAAAATTTGGTTCACCAAACGAACGATGGGAGAATCGTCCTCAGCAGCCCGCTCGTCGTCGCGCACCTCAGGCGGCGGCGTTTGTAAAAAATCCTCAAATGCTTCGTCGATGTCGTAATATTTATTGATCGCCCGCAAAATATCGTCTTTTGAAGCGATCGCCGTTTCAATTTGAAACCCGGTCGACAGGCGCAAATCGTCGATGGCAAAAAAGTCCATTGGATCGGCCATGGCAACGAGCAGCCGATCGCCTTCCACCTTGAGCGGCATGACCATATGGCGGCGGGCAAACTCTTTCGGCACGAGGTTTGTCGCTTTCGGATCGATCGGGTACCGGTACAAACTGACGTGCGGAATGCCGAGCTGAAACTCGAGCGCCTCAATCAGCTGCTGTTCCGTGATGTAGCCGCGCTGCAACAAGGCGTCGCCGAGCTTTTGCCCGGGCGCCTTCTCGCGCAGCGCCTCGGCCAGCTGGCTTTCGGTGATCAATCCCGCTTCGACAAGCAAATCACCAAGCCGTTTCCGTTCCTGCTTTTTGCTCATTTTTCCTCCCCTCCGCCCGCATCCGTCTTCTCTTCACTGCCAGCGGCGGGGGCCGATTCCCCGTTGCTCGCCTCATCGCCTTTCTTTGACGCGGTCCCGCTCTCTATATTCCCACCGCTGTTTTTCGTAGTCGAATTCGGTTGGTTCGCCGCTCCGTTGTTTTCCGTCACCCCATTCGCCGGCTCCATCGTTCCGCCTTCTCCGTCGCCGCTTTGCCCAACATTGCTTTCCGGCACTTCAAGGCCGCGCACGTGAATCGTATACGTTGGCGGATAAAAATCTTCGCTCACCGTTTCTTTGCGCACGAGCCGAGCGCCGTCGCGCACTTCGCGTTCCACCGTCACAACCAGCCCCGGCCGCCCGATCTGTTCCGTCCTCTTCTCGTCCGGCGCCAGGCGCGCGTCATAGCGGACGATGACACGCGGTTCGATAGACTCCGCCTCGCCTAGGCGAATGATATATTGATAGGCAAACGGCAACCCGATAATGGCAACACGCACCTTTCGTCCATCATGCCGGAGAAGAAGCGTGTAGTCGGTCGTGTTTGGGTTGAACCATTCCAAATCGCGGCCGCCGCTAATGGCCGCCTCAAAACCGGGCGTCACTCCATCCGGCAACATACGGCTCGTATAGCGCTCCACGACAGTGAAATTGGTCGCCAGCACCGCCCGGTACACCGCTGAAGCGATCGCATCGGCCGCTTCATCGGACAAATCGGCCTTCACCTTTTTCATATAATCGCCAAACGAAAACAGCTGTTTCGCTTTGATCACCGCGCGCCGCTCGCCAGACAGCCAGCGGACGGCCGAAGAGTCAGGCGCCGATGCGGCCGCTTCGCTGACGACCGGTTGCCGGCCGTTTGCAAACGATATGTAGCGAGCCAAGTCGATCGGAGATGATGGCTTTTGCAGCTGAGCCGCCTGTCCCTCTAAATCCGCCCCAAGCTTCTTGATGTCAAGCGCCGATAACGCCGCCGGCGGAACGATGGCTGCCGCCGCTTGGAGGCATTTTTCTAAATCAGCGATCACAAACAGCGGCGTGCGCCTCCCGTCGACAAACCGCTTCGTGCTCTCGGCAAGACGGAACGCAAACGCGTCCGCCGGCAGGTCAATGCGCTTTTCTTGGTACTGCAAAGAAATGGAAGCGGTCGCCCGCCACTCATTCACCCGCTCGACAACCGCCTGTCGGGCTCTTTCGGGCGTCATGCCGGAGAGTGACACCGGACCGACCGCCGTGCCCGGGCCAAGGCGGCCGTCATCCGGGGCCAAAACATCATGGGCGAAGGTGCCCAGATGCGAAAAAGCGATAAAATAAACGGTGCAAACAGCCATGACAACAAACAATTTCCACGCGGCAGCCTTTTTCACCGCCGACCCTCCTCCATTACGCCTCCACATTCATCGAGACATCGACGATGACGCTTGGCCCCGCCTCTTGCGCCTTGCGCACATCCTCTTCGCCAAGCAGAGTGCCCGCTTTAAACAGCAGGCGGCCGTCTGCATCATAAATATCTTTTGTCAGCCGCTTTCCAGCTAACAGCGCAACTTGTTTTTCCCTCAGCGACTGCAGCGCTTCAACATTTTCCGCGCTTTCGGCCATCGCCTCCATTTGCGCGGAAACGTCCTCTTCCGCCATGCCGCCGGTTGGCTCGATGCTCTCTGCCTTCAACAACTGCGCCGGATCATCAAGAAGCGACTCGTTCGCTCCGTCGTTGATGATCAAAATATCTTTGCCGTACGTCAACACTTCTGAGGCCGGCAGCACCGCTTCCCCTTTCTCGAGCTGAAGAGCGATGCCGACAATATCCCCTGACTCTTCATCGACGAAAAACTCGCGGGCTTCGCCGAGCAGCTGCCCTTTTCGCGTGATGGCTTTCGTATTTTTAATCCGGATTTGCTTATTGACGAGCTGATTGGCGATCGGAATTTCCGAGAGGTCAATTACATCGTGCCCTTGCTCTACCGTCACGGCAAACTCGCCGATGCCGACGACTTTTTTAAACGGAATGGCCTTTAAACTGAGTTGCACATCGTCTTGTTCCACAGTCAAAAAATCGATCGATCCTTTGTCCGGGTTGATCACCAAACTTTTCACCGTGCCGATTTGTGCACCGTCAGCAATGCTGATGATCGGCAGCCCAATGATTTGCGCGCTAGCTTTCATCTTGTTCACCCCAACTGTTTAGTGTTGCGGCAAACTGCCGCCAAAGCGCCAACTCTTCGGCCACAGCCGGATAGGCGCGAAAACGGTCAGCGAGCTCCTCGAGCCACGCTGCGAGCTTGCCGTACTGTTGTTCTACCACATAATGTTCCATTAACAAACGGGCCAATACGTAATAGTCGCGGTCAGAAAGCGGAGCGTCCAAACAGCGGCGGAGGCAGCGCTCGTAATCGGCGGCGTCCAAACGACGGCGGTTGAGGCGCAATTCAAGAACGACCGCCTGCACGACTTCCGGACCGATCATTCGCGCTGGCCGTTCGCTCTCTTCCTCCCGCCGGCTTTCCGTTTGCCCATCTTCTTCCGGCTCGCGGCGCTCGGTTGATTGTTCGCCTTCCGACCAGCCATGCTCCGCTCGTTGCCCTTCCTGCCTGTCAGGCTCTGCTTTCATCGCGTCCTCCTGACGGGGCGGTTCGGCAGCCTCGTCCGTTTCCGGCAGCGAACAGTCGACAATACCCGGCATTGCTTCTTCCAAAAGCGCCCCTTCACGCGGCATTGCCTGGCCGGAAGGCAGCCCGTTTTCTGCAGCAGAAACGCCCGCCGAGCTAGAAGACATGAACGCGGAAAGTTGCCCATCCTCTTCTTCATGGCTGAGATCAAGCGCCTGCAACAGGCCGCGGCCGTCGGCGGCCGCTCCCGCCTGCAGCACCACCGCTTCGATGTCTGGCGTCATCGAGACCGGCAGCTCATCGAGCCAATCGCGCAGACGGCGCGCCGGCCCAACATTCAGCCCGCCACCGTCACCCGTCATGGCGGTCGGCTCTACTCCATCCAAATCCAAGGCGGACAACTTCTCCAGCTCCACACGATCCGAATCCAACGGGAAAAACTCCTCTTGCTCGGCATCGTCTCGGTCCACGGAGCGCATTTTTTGCTCCGCATCGGCCGAATCCAACGAAAGCAGCTCCTCCGGCTCGGTTTGATCCGCTCCGGGATCGGAAGCGGCTTCCTCTATGCCATCCATCGATCGAAGCAAGAAAGCAGTCTGTTCTTCCCAGGGCTCCTCGCTGGATTTCGGTGCCCGCTCCGTCTCTCCCGAAGCTGCTTCCGACGCTGCAGGCGACGCTCCTGAAGCGGTGTTACCGGTTTCCTGCACGTGCGATCGCAACGCCTCCCCACCCGAGTCAACGCCTTGAAATTCCCTCGAAGCGCCGTTTTGTCCAAAAGCTGCCGGCCAGGCCGAATCGACTAGATTTTCCGTTGCATTCTGGACCATCGTCCCGTACCTATCGCCCGCTGCCGTCCGATCGCCACTCCCTTTCCATCCTCCCTTTCTCCGTTCCCCAGCTTCCTCCGTCTCCACCGACCGGTAAAGAAGCGGACCGAACCAACGATCAAGCAAATACGAGCCCGCCAACAGCAAAAGCCCGACGAGCAGGGCGATTTGCCATAACGGAATCACCGATTCGGCCAACTGCGCCAGCCCCGCAGCCAAAAAGGCAGCCGCCACCACCGCCGCGCCCCCGGCCCGGCTGAATCCAAGCGGCAGCAGCCAAACAGCCAACAGCGCCACTATGAATGCAACAACGTAAACAACCGCCTCTTTCCACATGCCTACCCGTTCCTTCCCGGCGTATCATTGGCAATAACGCGCCAAATATGCCATTGCTCGTTCTCTTATCCTAAAATTCTACATGGTTCGACTCGAAAATATTGTATAATAAAGTTACATATTTTGAAAGAAGGTTATGACAAATGGCGGGAAGCAATTTTCCTCTTCCTAGTCGTCAAGCAGGATTTACGTTGATCGAAACGTTGCTGGCCATCACTCTTTTATCGGGCGTCGCGATCGGTTTGTTTTACTTTTTCACGAATGCGATGATGCATACGTCTTACAACCAAGGTCGGACGGTGGCCGTCAACGTCGCCCGCGGCGTCGCTGTCTATTTTGAAAAAAACGCAGATTTCTCCCGGTTAAAAGAGTATATGGAAGACCATCAAACACCGTTTCTTGAGCTAACAAAAGACGATTGCGGCAACGAATCGTTGGCGGCGCTGTTTTTTCCCGGTGAATCTAGCCAACTGCATACGGTATGTGAAGCGCAGTTCGCCCCGAAAATCAACAATGTCCGTTACGAAGCTTCCGTTTACCTTGTCCGATACGACAAGGAGGCATGGGATGCATTCACTTCATCGTCGGAATTCGCTTCCTTGCCTGCGCCGCTGCAGGCGCGCATCCGCGCTGAAACGGAAAAAGCAGCCGAATCAAACGCCGGCGGCTACATGACCAAATTATACACCACCGTCCGTTGGGGCGAGCGCACGAACGAAACGGCGTGGGTCGAAGGGGTGATCACCGATGAAACGATCCGCTAGAAGCGAAGCCGGCATGACGATGATCGAGCTGTTGGCCGCCGTTTCCATTTCTTTGCTCATCATCGGCGCTATCTACACGGTGTTTTTAACCGGCATTCGCGCCTACGAGCGCATCGGCATCGAAAACGACTTGCGCAGCGAAGCGGACTACACCATGGCCCGAATAATGAACGAGCTGTACACGCTCTCTCCAGATGGAATGGAAAGTCAAGAGGAAAACACGCCGTTAACGGCCGTCACCTTTGTGAAAAACCAAGAATTCAAAGCCGATGCGGACACCGGGCTTGTCTCCCGTGAAGAGAAAAAGCCGGAAAGCATCGAGCGGATGACGCTGTCCATCCAAGACGGTGCGCTCGCGATCAATGGCGAAACGATCACCTCTTCCCGCTTTTTGCTGGGCGACTCTTCATCGTTTTCATTCCGTTGCGCACGAAAAGAAGGCAACCTGTGCCGCAGCGGCGTCATGACGATCCGTCTCATTGTCTCCGACCGTCGACACGCCGACCCGAGTGGTTGGCTGTATGTGCCGCCGTTTACATTGACAACGGAATTTGGTTTTTAAGTATTGCATTCCAAAACTTTGTCTGCGAAGGGAGGGGCTGCGATGAACCGACTGCGCTTGAACGCCGCTGGCTACAGTTTGGTGACGACGATGCTCATGATCACCCTCTTTTTTTTGCTCGGCTTGACGATTTTAACAGTCGCCGTCCAGCAAGCGCGATTTACCGCGGTGCGCGTTGAGAACATCGAATCGTTTCATGAAGCCAAAACAGCCCTTAATGAAGCAATTGCTGGGCTTAAAGCTGAGCTTTCAGACGACGATTTTTTTGTTCGTCATGACATTTTCACCCCCAGTCAATGGGATGCATTTCTCGGCATTAACGAGGACACCCCCGGCCCGGATACGATCGCCGGCAAGCTGAAAGCGCGCTACGGCGTGGAGGTGGAAGACGTGTCCTATCGCTTGTACAACATTCCGACGAACAAAGTGTTCCTCCGCGCGCTCGATTTGTCCAAACCGTTTACGGACGGCCATCGCGAGCGGAAAGTCAAACGGCTCGTCTTTTTAACAAATACGCCCAGCTTTCTCAAATACGCGCTCGGATCAAAAGAAACCGTCATCTTAAACGGCGGCGTCTACGTGGAGCAAGGAAACGTATACGCCGGACAAAGCGCTTACATCAGCAACGCGGCAAACTACGTGAAAAAAAGCGGCGAGTTAACGATCGCTCCTATCGATGCCGGACTGCCCGCATCAATGAACGATTCGATTTGGCACATTCATGACAAGCTGCTGTTTTCATGCACGCAAACGAGCAGTTGCTGGAAGACTGGCGGCCGAGCTTTCCAAATGGAAGAAGGCCTTTTCTTCCCAGGATGGCCGGACGATGGCGGCCCTCTCATTCAACAAGAGACGGACGATTTCATCGATACTGATTTCGAGCGCACCGTGAAAGATAAATTGCTTCAAGCGGCCGGTCTCTCGCCGTTGTCGCCTGAAACCCAACAAGCGTATATCGAGCGCATTGAAAACGATCACCAGCCGCCGCTCGATGTAGCGCGGGAGCTTTATCAAGAAGGGAAATTGGCTCGGGTCGTGACAGACGACGAAACGCCGTATGAACAATCCATCAATCAGATGCCAAAAGACAAGCCGCTTTGGTTGGACGCAGAAGGGAAGGAGATCACCCTTTATCGCGACATTGACGTGCAGCAAAATGGCCAAAACCAATGGCTCATTGTCAATGGCGATCTCCGCATTGAAGGACCGACAAAATCAACAGCGGCTGTGCGCGGCAATTTGATCGTGTTCGGTGATTTGACGCTTACTGGAAACTTGGCGTTGAACGCGAGCATTTACGTCACTGGCAAGACGACCATTTACAACAGCCATATCGACGGAGCGGATGGAAAAGGGCTCGTGTTGTTGTCCAAAGGCACGCTCGATATCGCCCGCATCAATGAATTTCAAGACTCAAATGAAATCCCGAACTTAAAAGGGTATTTTTATACGGACAGCAGCGCGACGATTTATGCTGTCGGATCGTATTTGTACATTGAAGGCGGGTTGTTCGCCCGCGGGAACGGAGCGGCTGCTCCGGATACAGACATCAACGGGCTCGTCATCAACGCCTTTCGCGGCCGGATCGAGCCGAAAGACGGTGAGCCGGGGAACTTCATTCCAAGCTCTGACATGCAACAATCTCGTCTGATCGTCAAATATAATCCACGGGTGTTAGTCGAACAAGGAACAGGATTGCCGTTTGTCAATCAAATCTCGCTCGTCGCCGACCGGCTTGAAGTTGAGTGAACGAAGACGGCTAAATTCCCTCTCTCATCCTCTCGATCCCCTGGACAAACGAAAAAAAGCGGCTCTCCAATTCATGAGGCCGCTTTTTCCATCATCACCAACGCCCACCACTGCTGCCGCTTCCCCCCTCATCTTCACGCGGTTGGACAAAGACCCACACTGAGGCTTGAATTGGCCTGCCATCCGGCGTTCTCGCATTAGCGGTCGCCGTCACATACGCATAGCCGACATCCACTGCTTCCAAATACCATCGGCCATTTTCTTGGACAACGTCGACAAACCGGGAGTCAGACGATGTCACAGAGCGGAGCGTTCGGTCGCTTGCATTGGACGGAACAAAACGAAGCTCAGGCGCTGCGTCAAGCCGTTCGCCGACTTTCATATACAACACCGGACGGCGGAACTCCATACCTTGAAGCGCCACGTACGGATTCATCACCTTGATGGCCGCCGATGCCGACGCGTTGCTGCCATCAGTCGCGCGGACGGTGATCGTAACCGTTCCAGGCTTTAGCGCTGTCACCGTGCCGTTTTGGTCTACGGATGCGACACTCGGGTCGCTTGATGTCCACGCAAGCGTTGGGTTCGTCGCGTCGCTCGGCTCGATCGTCACTGGAATGGTTTGCATTTCGTCAACGTTCATCGTCGGTTTGTAATCGCCAAGCGTCAAGCTATGAACCTTAACAACGATCGAGATCGTGGCCGATTTTGCGATCGGCGGCTGCAGTTGCCCATACACATCGCGGTATGTCAACTCTGTGGTCAACGTATAGGTCCCTTTTTGCTTAAAGGAGACGGAAACCGGAATCGTAATAGGAGCCGGCGCCGGCTTCCCGACCTCATACGGAATCGAAAACGAAATATACGCATTTTGCTTATTTTCATCCAGCCATACTTGGCCGTTTTCCGCAACGGCGACATTGCCGCCAAACGACGAAAGCGAGATGCGGATCGTTCCTGTGATCGCCGGCGTGGTGGCAAGCTGGGAAAACTGTTGGAACAAGGCGGTCAAATTTTGCGTCGTTCCTTGCCGCGCCTCGCCGCCGGCAGTCGCGGACAGCGTTTGCAAAAAGCTCATATCGACTTCATCGTTGCTGCCAAAACCGATCGAATAAAGCGTAATATTGTTCATTCCGAGCGCCTTAGCCACGTTGATAGCATGATCACGAATTTTCTTCTCTATGCTGCTGTAACTAAATGGATAGTCGCTTCGACCTAGAGGGATATCAGCACCGTTTACATAGTCCCATCCGTCGCTTGTAAACAAGCGGGAAAAACCGCGTTTGTCGATAAAACGAATGCCGGCCTTTCCATTTGTATACAATTCGTACGTCAGCGGCAACGGCGCCGTGATTTTTTCTCCTGTATAGTAGTAGAACCAAAGAATCCGTTCGACTTCCCGATAGGTGATTGTTTCTGTTGCGTTAAGGGTGGTCGGCATCCCGTCTGTCAAGAAAATTACATACTTTTTGCGCACCGGGTCGTTAAAATACGACTGCGCAAGCGACAGCGCCGCCGAATAGTTCGTGCCGCCTCCAGCGGTCAAACTGTCGCCGACCGTCCGAATTTTCTCGAGTTGGGCGGCGACATTCGGCTGATCCCCAAACGGAACGACTTGTTTCACTTGGTCGGAAAACGGAATGAGGGCAAACCGGTCGTTCGGATGCGAATGGGCTTTAAAGTAATCGACAGCCGAACGGAGCGCCGTCTTGGCGCTCGAAAGCTTCTCCCATGTCATCGAGCCGGAGACGTCAAACACAAACACAACGTCGATCGGCGGACGGACGGGCGACGAAACGGCCCCTTGTGGAACGAGCGTCACATCGAGCCGGCCTTGGGCATCGCCGTTCGGCGGCTTGGCGTATTCCGGCTGTGAAAATGAGAGGGAAAAATCCAATTTAGCCGTGCTCACCCCAGTTTGCCTCGTATATTGATAAGGCGTCTGTGGGAATGAAAAATACACATCCTCTTTTCCATTTCCTAACACGCGATACGCATCGACGGTGATTTGGTAAGTCACCGTCGTTCCCGGAGACGACGGCCACTTGCCGCGCATATCAAGAGAAAACGTATACTTTTTCTCACCGTTTCGGTCCGCCGGCGCTTCCACCGCTTCGGCTCGGTAGCTGACTGCCGTGCCGCTTTGTTCCTTCGGCTGAATGCGAATCATAAAGTAGCGAATGCTGTTCCCTTGCCCGTTGCCGCTCCCTGGTGCGGTCGCCCATCCCTCAATCTTCTCATCCGAAACGAACGTAATGGCCCCCTCTGTTTGATCGGCATACACAACACCTGCTTTCATCGGCCATAGGCTTGCCATCAGCCAAAACAACATTCCCCATAAAAGCCAGCCGCGCCACCGCTTCATGCGCCTCCCCTCCCGCGCCAAAAGAACTATCTTTCTTCCATTATATCAATTCTTTTCATCGCTTGGCATTATTTTTTTAAACGTTTTCGCACTTCAGATATAAAGTAAAGCGATCCCGTAATGAGCATCAACTCATCGCTCCCCATTTGGTTTTTCTTTTCACTGATCCAGCCGACCCAATCACCTGTCACCGCTTTCTGCGGATGGGACGAAAGGTCCGCCAACTGTTCCGCCGCTGCCGCGCGCGGAAAATCAAACGTGGTAAACGTGATCGTATCCGCGAGCTCATCAAGCCGTTGAATCATCCGCTCAAGCGGCTTGTCTGTCAGCGCAGCGAACAAGACATGGACGTGTTTGTCAGGATAATGGGCGCGCACCGTCTCCACGAGTGAGCGAATCCCGGCTTCGTTATGGGCGCCGTCGAGGATGATGAGCGGATTGCCGCTCACCCGCTCAAACCGGCCGGGCCAAGCGGCTGTGGCCAACCCATCGGCGATATGCTCCGGATCGATCAAAAACGAATAGCCAAGGCGCAATAGTTCGGCCGCCATCACTGCCACCGCCGCGTTTTCGACTTGATGGGCGCCGGGCATTTGAATGCGCAAATCGCGATATTCGGCAAACGGCGTGACAAGCGAAAACTGCTCCCCTTCCACCGTCGCCTGCCGGTCGGAAACGGTGAAATCGACGCCGAGACGATATGTTTTCGCTTTCCGCTCCGCCGCCGTCTTGGCGATCACATCCCACGCCTCGGGCTCGTTGACCGCTGTCACAAGCGGAATCCCTGATTTAATGATCCCCGCTTTTTCCGCGGCGATCTGATCGAGCGTATCGCCTAAGATGTTCATATGATCGTAGCTGACGTTCGTAATGACGGAAAGGAGCGGATAAATGATGTTGGTTGAGTCCAAGCGGCCGCCGAGCCCGACTTCAATGAGCACGATGTCTTGGATGTTTTGTTTGCCGAAATAATACAACATCATCGCCGTGATCACTTCAAACTCGGTCGGTCCGCCAAGTTCCGTCTGTTCCAATTCGTCCGCAAGCGGTTTGATCGTTTGCACGAGCTCTACGAGCTCTTCATCGCGAATCGGTTGGCCGTTTATGCTGATTCGTTCGTTAAACTGCTCGACATACGGCGAGGTGAACGTGCCGACCGAATAGCCCGCCGCCTGCAAAATGGAGCGCAAATAGGCGACCGTTGACCCTTTGCCGTTCGTTCCCCCGATATGGACGGCGCGGACGCGGCGTTCCGGGTGGCCAAGTTTTTCCATCATCCATTCCATCCGTTTCAATCCCGGTTTTATGCCAAGCCGCAGCCGCCCGTGAATCCAAGCGACCGCTTCTTCATACGTTCGAACCATGTCCATCATCCTCCTTTTTCCATTGGTGTCTTGCCGCCCCCTGCCGGCTTCATGCGGCAGATGCGCCACACATCGAGAAGCCTGGTGAAAGCGAGTATATGTTGACAACAAACCTCTTCTCAGAATACGCCAACCTTCCATCATGATCCATCGAAAAAGACGAATCCACAGGAAAGCGGATTCGTCTTCATCATAATCAACAGCAAGATCGTTTGTCTACCGTTTGAGCTCGGCGAGGCGCGCCTTGACGGCTTCGCGTTTTTCCATGTAATCTTGCCGCTTGCGCCGCTCTTCTTCGACGACATGAGCCGGCGCTTTCGCCAAAAATCCTTCGTTCGCCAGTTTCTTTTCGACGCGCTCGACTTCTTTGTTCCATTTGTCAAGCTCTTTTTCAAGCCGCTTAATTTCCTCCTCAATATTGATCAATCCTTCAAGCGGCATGATGAGCTCGGCGCCGGTGACGACCGCCGTCATCGCTTTGTCCGGCGCGGGAACGTTTGTATCGATCAAGAGCTCGCTCGGGTTGCAGAACCGCTCAAGATAGGCGCGGTTTTTCATGAGCGCCGCCCGCACTTGTTCATCTTTCACCTTAATATAGAGCGCAATCGGCTTGCTCGGCGGCGTGTTCACTTCGGCGCGGACGTTGCGGACGGCGCGGATGATGTCGACGAGCATCCGCATTTCTTCCGCGGCTTCTTCGTTCGACAGCTCAGGGCGCACTTGCGGCCACGGAGCGACGGTGATCGATTCGCCTTCATGCGGCAAGTTTTGCCAAATTTCCTCGGTAATGAACGGCATGAACGGGTGAAGCAGGCGCATCGTGTTGTCGAGCACATACGCCAACACCGAACGTGTCGTCTTTTTCGCCGCCTCGTCATCACCGTACAGCGGCAGCTTTGCCATTTCGATATACCAGTCGCACAAGTCGTCCCAAATAAAGTTGTACAGCGTACGCCCCGCTTCGCCGAATTCGTATTTCTCAGCGAGCTTCGTCACCGTATCGATCGTTTCGTTGAGACGCGTTAAAATCCAATGGTCGGCGACCGTTTTTTCGCCGCTCAAATCAAGCTCCTCGTACGTCATGCCGCCCATGTTCATCAAGGCAAAGCGCGAGGCGTTCCAAATTTTGTTGGCAAAATTCCACGTCGCTTCGACTTTTTCGGTGCTGAAGCGCAAGTCTTGCCCCGGCGAGCTGCCGGTCGCCAAGAAATAGCGGAGCGCATCGGCGCCGTACTGGTCGATCACATCCATCGGATCGACGCCGTTGCCGAGCGATTTGCTCATTTTCCGCCCTTGGGCGTCGCGGACGAGGCCGTGGATGAGCACGTCTTTGAACGGACGCTTTCCGGTGAATTCAAGCCCTTGGAAAATCATGCGCGACACCCAGAAGAAAATGATGTCATAGCCGGTGACAAGCACATCAGTCGGGTAGTAGCGCTTGTAATCCGGCGAGTCGGTATCCGGCCAGCCCATTGTCGAGAACGGCCAGAGCGCCGAGCTGAACCATGTGTCGAGCACATCTGGGTCTTGCTCCCAGTTTTCGATGTCTTTCGGCGGCTCATGGTCAACGTAAATTTCGCCCGTTTCTTTATGGTACCATGCCGGGATGCGATGCCCCCACCAAAGCTGGCGCGAAATGCACCAGTCGCGGATGTTTTCAAGCCAATGCAAATACGTTTTTTCAAACCGGTCCGGCACGAACTGCACTTTTTCGTCCGTTTGCTGCAGCTTGATGGCGGCTTCGGCGAGCGGCTTCATTTTCACAAACCATTGCGTCGACAAATACGGCTCAACGACCGCGCCGCTCCGTTCGCTATGACCGACTGAGTGCACGTGCTCCTCGATTTTAAAGAGGACGCCTTGTTCTTGCAAATCGCGGACGATTTGCTTCCGGCATTCAAACCGGTCAAGCCCCTGGTATTGCATGGCGTTTTCATTCATCGTGCCGTCTTCGTTCATGACAAGAATGCGCGGCAAATTGTGGCGGTTGCCGATTTCAAAATCGTTCGGGTCGTGCGCCGGCGTAATTTTGACCGCTCCGGAGCCGAACTCCATATCGACATATTCGTCGGCAATGATCGGTATTTCGCGGCCAACGATCGGCAGTTTCACCATTTTGCCGATCAAGTGCTTGTACCGCTCGTCATCGGGGTGCACAGCGACGGCCGTATCGCCGAGCATCGTTTCCGGACGGGTCGTCGCCACTTCAATGCAGCCGGAGCCGTCGGCGAGCGGATAGCGCAAATGGTAGAGCGCGCCTTTCACTTCTTTATAAACAACCTCAATGTCCGACAAAGCGGTTTTCGTCACCGGGTCCCAGTTGATGATGTACTCGCCGCGGTAAATAAGCCCTTTCCGGTAGAGCGAGACGAACACTTCGCGCACCGCTTTTGAGAGCCCTTCATCGAGCGTGAACCGCTCGCGCGTGTAATCGAGGCCAAGCCCTAACTTCGCCCATTGGCTGCGAATATGGCCGGCGTATTCTTCCTTCCACTTCCACGTTTCTTCTAAAAATTTTTCCCGGCCTAAATCATAGCGCGACAGCCCTTGCTGGCGCAGCTTCTCTTCCACTTTCGCCTGGGTGGCGATGCCGGCGTGATCCATTCCCGGAAGCCACAAAACGTCATACCCTTGCATCCGTTTCATGCGCGTAATGATGTCTTGCAGCGTCGTATCCCACGCGTGCCCCAGATGCAGTTTGCCGGTGACGTTGGGCGGTGGAATGACGATCGTAAACGGTCGTTTGTTCGGATCACCGGTCGCTTCAAAAAATTTTCCTTTCAGCCACCATTCGTAGCGCCCCGCTTCGACCGCGCGGTGGTCGTATTTGGGCGGCATCGACACTTCGTGCTGTGCCATGTTTCATTTCCCTCCTTCAACATGATGGACAATGCGGCCGACGGCGGCTTCCCACTGAGCAATGCCGCGCAGCCGGCAAGCAAAAAAGCCCCTTTCATCCCAAAAGGACGAAAGGAGCTGCTTTCGCGGTACCACCTTTTTTCTTAAGCCCAAAGGCTTAAGCGCTTCATTGGCATAACGGCATGATGCCGGCTTCCTCTACTCGGCAGCAGCGCCTTTCAAAGAAGCAGCTCAAGGGCGACCTTCCAGCAGCCGTCATCCTAGGAAATCTCGCAGCTTCTGATTTCCCTCTCTGCAGGCGCGGACCGCTGTACTCTTCCCCGTCTTCGCTTTTGTCATCATTGTTCGATTATTATACTACCATTGTCCATCATCTTTGCCAAGTTTTTATTTATTTATTCCATCCGTGTGCATTTGGTGACAAACCACCGCACGTTTCATATTGTATAGTAAACCGGAGAAGGAGGGAATGTCGATGCGGCGATTCAACCCGTATTCGTGGCCGCCGTGGCTTCGGCAAGTGCGCGCCGTCTGCGCCCAAGTGATCATCCCGCTCACCATTTTTCAAGCGATCCGCACTATTTTTCTGCCAACGACGTTTGATGTCATTTTATTGGCCATCTTCGTTTTCATTGCCGTGGCGCTCCATCTGGAATGGATTTAGTGGGACGCCATTTTGTTTGGGCTGGATTCAAAATCGATTTAACCATTGCTGCTTTCATCCGCCGGCGGTTCGTTGTCCACCGCTTCTTCCTGCTGCCGCGCGGCGTCGCGTTGGACAAGGTGCATAACGAGCGCCTCCATATTTTTGAACGCCAAATAACGACGCTGCAACGCGGCCACATATTCCCGTTCGTTCCGCTCGTTCCGCGAAGCGGCCTCATACCGCTCCAAACAGCGGACAAACCCACGCGGCTCCGCCAAATGGCTGTATAAAAACGCCCGCTCCCCGTCGGACAGCGGCAGCTCCTTCTCGTACTCCCCCATCCCTTCAAGCCACTCGCGCCCAAGCGGCGGCATTGTCTGTACGTGAAAACGGAGCGCGGCGATCACATCAAAGAGCGGCGAATTCCAATGCGCCCGCTCCCAACTGATCCAATACGGCGGGATATAGTGGGAGAGGCGCGCTTTGCCGTGCACCCAGGCGATGCGCCATTGCTTCGTCTCTTTGAGCGTCTCTTCCCACACATCGAGCCGTTCTTCAGCGAACGAGTACGCGCGCATCACCTCATGAAAATAGGTGCAGCATTGGAGCTGAAACGGAGACATGTACCACGCCGCTTCGTACCGCTCAATCCGTTCTTCCCAAACCATCCGCGCCCGTTGCCATTCGTCCTTTTTTTGCTTTCGGTACGCCGCCGCCTCTTCCTCACTCACCTCGATCGTACGGACGGTGGCGCGATGGAGGCGGGCGAGCTCGCGAAAAAAGGCGTCCACCGCATCCTTCTCCACCTTTGATTCGCCGTCATGCCATGCTTGCAAATAATAAAGACGGCCGCCTTCTGTGGCAAACAGCGACCGCCGCCGCGTCAGGTAAAGCGGGAGACAACGGGGGCCGCCATGCTGAAGAGACTGCCAAACGGCGGCGGCTTCTTGCTCGCTTTCAAGCGGCTTTAAGGCGAAAACACCGCGGTTCGTGTATACTTTGACGGCTTTGCCTCGCTGCTCCATGCGCTCTGGACGAAGACCGTACTGGGCGAGCACAGCCTCATATCGGTCAGCCTGTGCGGCCATTTGTTACGCCCCCTTATCGGCAAAAGAAACGGAAAGCGTCCCTTTCATGAGAAAGGACGGCTTCCCGCCATGGCCGGAATATACAGCAGCTGCCCCTCGTGCACGTCATCTGGGCTTTCCAAATCATTGGCGCGCAAAAGCTGTGAGACGGTCACATCATACCGTTCGGCAATCTTGTCCAATGAATCTCCTTGCTGGACGATGCAAATTTTCAGTTTCGTAAACTCTTTCTCCTCGCTTTTCGCAAACAGTTTCGTCAAGTAAAGCGCATTTTCGCTTTTTGTTTTCGTTTCTTCTTCTTCTTCCTCAACCGCCTTTTTCGCCGCCCCGATCGATACCTTCGCCTCAGTTGGCGGCAGCAGCGAAGCGATGTCTTCCTCCGTCTGTGCGCTGACCGCCTTCGTTTCCGTCTCAATCGGCAAAAACGGCTCTTTGGCCTCCTCTTCTTCCTCAGCCTCCGTTTCTTCATGACGCATGGCGGCCGGCTCCATGACGGAAACCGTCGTTTCGTCGGCGGCAAAAGCCGGCTGTTCATCCGCCTCATCGGTGAGATCATCCACGGAAGCAAACGCTTCCTCACCGGCCGCTTCCTTGCGGGCGATTGATTCAAACGGGGCAAACAGCGGCTCATCGTCCTTCTCATCGTCCGGCAAATCATCGTCAAGCGGCGCTTCACTGATGCCGCTGATCGAAATGTCGGCAGTGATCAGCAATCTTCCGTTTTCATCCAAATCATAATCAAACGATTCAACCGTCACGTACACATCCTCAAGGGAACGAATGCGGTTTTTTGGAATCGTAATATCGATTGGAAAGCGGTGCGACAGTTCGCTGATCCCGTCTTCGCGCACCGAAATGTGCTGAATGAACCGATAACCAGCCAGCTCAAACACGTCGTCATCCGCTTCAGCCTGCCCTTCGCCCGCTTGGCGGAATTCGCCGCTCAACTCAAGCGCGCCGCGGATCGTAATATATTGGTCGTACTCATCGACGGAAATGACCGGATCAAGAGAAATGGATAAAAACTCGGCGACTTCCTGTCCTCTTTTAAACCAGACCGATTCTTCCAATGAAAAACGCAAATACGATTGCTCCAACCGGGCCTCCTCCTTCCGTCCCTTCGGCAAATGGTTTCTATGACATTATCCATTGTATGAACGGAAACGAGGCGGTATGATAAAAAATTGGGCTGCCGACGGTCGGCAGCCCCTTTCCTTATCCGCGCAGACGGGCAAACACCCGCTCAGCAGCGGCAATCGTATATTCAATATCATCATCACTGTGCGCCGTCGACAAAAACAGCCCTTCAAATTGCGACGGCGGCAGGAAAATGCCTTCATTCGCCATTTCCCGATAATAGGCGGCAAACAGCTCCAAGTCGGACGTTTTCGCTGTCTCGTAGTTGACCACCGGCTCGTTCGTGAAGAAAAAGCCGATCATCGACCCAGCGCGGTTGATCGTATGCGGGATGTCGTATTTCTCTGCTGCCTGATGAAGCCCATCCGCAAGGCGCGCCGCTTTGCGGCCAAGCTCTTCGTACGTTTCCGGCGTCAGCTGGCGGAGCGTCTCGTACCCGGCCGTCATGGCGAGCGGATTGCCGGAGAGCGTGCCGGCTTGGTACACCGGCCCGCTCGGCGCGACAAGCTCCATGATCTCGGCTTTGCCCCCGTACGCCCCGACCGGCAAGCCGCCGCCGATCACTTTGCCAAGGCACGTCAAATCCGGCTCAATGCCATAATACCCTTGGGCGCAGTGGTAATCGACGCGGAACCCGGTCATGACCTCGTCGAAAATCAATAAGGCTCCGTATTGTTTCGTCACCTCGCGCAGCCCTTCCAAAAAGCCAGGCACTGGCGGAACGACGCCCATGTTGCCGGCGACCGGTTCGACGATCACCGCGGCGATGTCTTCGCCAAACCGCTCAAACGCATAGCGGACGCTGTCCAAATCGTTGTACGGCACCGTGATGGTATGCTGGGCGACCGATTCCGGCACGCCCGGGCTGTCCGGCAGGCCGAGCGTCGCCACGCCGGAGCCGGCTTTAATGAGCAGCGAATCGCCGTGGCCGTGGTAGCTGCCTTCGAATTTCATGATTTTGTTGCGCTTCGTGTAGCCGCGCGCTAAGCGGAGGGCGCTCATCGTCGCCTCCGTACCGGAGTTGACCATCCGCACGATTTCCACCGACGGCACCCGCTCAATCACGAGCTTGGCGAGCTCATTTTCAAGCAATGTCGGAGCGCCAAAGCTTGTGCCTTGTTCCGCCACGCGCTTCAACGCTTCCACGACCTGCGGGTTGGCATGCCCTAAAATGAGCGGACCCCATGACAGTACGTAATCAATGTACTCATTGCCGTCAATATCGTAAATTTTCGCTCCTTGGCCGCGCGCCATGAAAATCGGCGTCATCCCGACCGACTTGAAGGCGCGCACCGGGCTGTTCACCCCGCCCGGCATCAATTTCACCGCTTCTTCGTAAGCGGTTTTTGACCGTTCGTAGCTTCGCATGCTTCCGCCCTCCTCTCTATTCAGCCAGCCAGCGGGCGACATCTTTGGCAAAATACGTAATGATCAAATCCGCGCCCGCCCGTTTCATCCCTGTCAACATTTCCATGACGACCGGCTTCTCATCGATCCAGCCGTTTTGCGCCGCCGCTTTGACCATCGCATACTCGCCGCTCACGTTATAGGCGACAAGCGGAAGCGGAAAACGGTTTTTGACGTCGCGGATAATATCCATGTAGGCAAGCGCTGGCTTCACCATCAAGAAATCAGCGCCTTCTTTGACATCCGACTCCGCCTCGCGAAACGCCTCAAGGCGGTTGGCCGGATCCATTTGGTACGTCTTCCGGTCGCCAAACTGCGGCGCGCTGTCGGCGGCATCACGGAACGGGCCGTAAAATGCCGAAGCGTATTTGATTGCATACGACATGATCGGCACATACTCAAACCCTGCTTCATCAAGCCCACGGCGAATGGCGGCGACAAAGCCGTCCATCATGTTCGACGGCGCGATGATGTCGGCGCCGGCTTGCGCTTGGCTCACCGCCGTTTTGGTGAGGAGCTCGAGCGACGGGTCGTTCAGCACGCGCTCGTTTTCGACGACGCCGCAATGGCCGTGGCTCGTATATTCACATAAACACGTATCCGCAATGACGACTAGATCTTTGTGTTCAGCTTTGATTTGGCGGATCGCCCGCTGAACAATCCCTGTTTCGCAATACGCCTGCGAACCGACTTCATCTTTTTCATTCGGCACACCAAACACCATGACGGCGGGAATGCCAAGCTTGGCGATGTCGTCCACTTCCTCAGATAAACGGTCAAGCGATAAATGGTAAACCCCTGGCATCGACGGCACTTCCCGCTTAATGCCGCTTCCCTCGACCACAAACAGCGGATAAATGAGATCCTCGACGCGAAGATGCGTCTCACGCACCATCGCCCGAATCGCAGCCGTTTGCCGCAAACGGCGATGGCGGTCAAATGACAGTGCCATTCATCGTCCCTCCATGGAAAAATATTGTTCCATCGCTTTGATTATACCATCCGTCGTGTAATCAGCTGGACAAATATGTACGGTGATTCCTTCCCGCTCCGCCGCCTTTTTTGTCACCGGCCCGATGCAGGCGACAGCGACGCCGGAGAGAAGCGCGGACGCTTCCTCGCCAAGAAGGCGGGCAAGGCTATGAACCGCCGATGGGCTCATCAACGTAATCGCATCTAGTTTCCGTTCGCGCAGCAACGCCAACAATGGTTCTCGACCGCTTAGGTCTGGCACCGTTTGATAAACCGTAAACTCATCGACCGCTGCGCCTGCCTTCCTTAACGCCTCAGGCAGCGTCGGGCTTGCCAAATCACCTTTGACAAACAGCACCCGGTCGCCTTGTTTTACGCGCGGTGCAAGCATGGCGGCAAGCCGTTCAGCGGTGAAATCATCCGGTACGAGCGCCGGTGAAACACCGTACTCAACGAGCGCGGCCGCCGTCTTCCGCCCGACGACGGCGACATTCGGCAGCGGCCGCGGCAACGAAACGTGCGGAAAAAAGAAGCGGACCGCGTTCACGCTCGTCAACACGAGCCAGCGGTATTCCCCGAGCCGTCCGGCGAGCGCGGCGATGGCTTCCGGCGCAGCCGCCGGGCGGATGGCTATGAGCGGGATTTCGATCGGCACGGCGCCAACGGCGCGCAGCTTGGCGGAAAACGATGCCGCCTGCCTTTTGTCACGAGTGACAAGTACCGTCTTGCCGGCTAGGGCGCGATTGGCCATCAGTCGCCCAGCTCCTTTTTCACCCGCTCGATCAGCGCTTTTGCCCCTTGTTCGCTCAAGATGGCAGCCGCCTGTCGGCCGACCGCTTCCGGATCGGCGCCAGTGACGATTTCTTTATACATTTCTTTGCCATCCGGGGAGGCGACAAGCGCGGTAAGACGCACCGTCCCCTCCTTCACTTCCGCGTAGCCGGCAATCGGCACTTGACAGCCTCCTTCCATTTGCTGCAAAAAGGCGCGCTCCGCCCGAACAGCCCGCTCGGTTTGCTCGTCGTTTAACCGGCTGAGCCATTGGCGCAATTCGTCATCATCCTCCCGGCATTCGACCGCCAGCGCCCCTTGGCCGACCGCCGGAACACAGACATCAAAAGGAAGATAGTCGCTGATGACGTCATCGCCCCAACCCATGCGCGCAAGACCCGCCGCCGCCAGCACGATCGCATCGTACTCTTCGCTTTCGAGCTTCGCCAACCTTGTGTCAATATTGCCGCGAATCCATTTGATCGTCAAATCCGGGCGATAGGCAAGCAGCTGCGCCGAACGGCGCAAGCTGCTCGTGCCAATGACCGACCCAGGCGGCAAGTCGGAGAGCATCCGGTTTCCTTTGCTGACAAGCACATCGCGTGCATCTTCGCGACGCGGAACCGCACCGATCACTAAACCTTCGGGCAGCACAGCCGGCATATCTTTCATGCTATGGACCGCCATATCGATGCCGCCGGCGAGCAATTCATGCTCAATCTCTTTCACAAACAACCCTTTGCCCCCGACTTTCGAGAGCGTAACATCAAGCACCCGATCTCCTTTCGTGACGATTTCTTTCACTTCAAACGTAAACGGCGCCCCAAGCTGTTTCAATTCGTTGATCACCCACTTCGTCTGGGTCAAGGCAAGCTTGCTGCGCCGCGAGCCAACGACAATGTTCCGCATCTCGTTTCACCTCGATTACGAATACCAAAAATGAAATTTTGACAAACTGCCAAACAAGAAAAAGTTGACAAGCAAAAATAAAAACGAACCGATATTCCATAGCGCGATCGCCTTCCCTTGCATCTGCCGGACGGCTCGCTTGTAAAAATAGACGCCATAGACGAGAAGAACGACAAACGACCCGAGCACTTTCGCATCATACCAATGGAAATGGTCGATTTGAATGTACGCCCAAATCACGCCAAGAATGAGCCCTAATAACAACATAGGCAAGCCGAGCGCATTTAAAACATACGACAAAAAATCAAGCCGCGACAAATCCGCCATGCGCCAAAGGCGCGCCCCCCACTTTTTCTTTTTCAGCAAACTGTACTGCAACATGTAAAGTGCCGAAAACAGAAACGACAGCGTAAACGCCGCATACGCTCCGAGCGAAAGGGTGATGTGGATGATCAGCAGCTCCGAGACGAGCCGCTCCGCAACAGCCGGCGACTGCGAAGACGGTGCAAACGTATGAATGGCCAAAATAAAAAAAGCAAGCACGTTCGTAAAAAAGACGATGAAATCGACGCGCAGCAGCCGATTGATGACGAGCGACAGCGTAATGAGCAGCCAAGCGTAAAAATAAAGCCCTTCCGACATCGTTAAAATCGGAAAGCGCTTCGTCTCCATGATGCGAGAAACAAACGTCACTGTCTGCAAAAGCCATACAATAGAAAGCAACCAGAAGGCGATGTCGTTCGCCTTCCGGTTTTGTTGCAAAAAATCGATGAAATAGAATAGGATCGAAGCGATGTAAAGCAAAATGGACAACTCATACAACAGCGCCACCATCCATCCCACCTTACAGCTGCCATGATGGGCGGGCGGCACGGACCGCTTCCGCGTCTTGTTCATCGCATTGCACGGATTTCGCCTGCTCTATATGCCGCTCGGCTTTCACCGCATCTTCGATATTGAAAATTTTCATAAACAGCAAAAGCGCCTCCTCGGCATTCGGGCCGGCGGCGAGTTCCTTCGCCTGCAAAATCGGATCGCGGAGCAGCTGGTTAATAATGCTTTTCGTATGCTTATTCAACACTTTCCAGTCGCGCTCCGACAAATGCGGCAGTTTCCGCTCCAAACTTTTCATCGTTTCTGCTTGAATGGCCAGCGCCTTTTCGCGCAATGCGGCAATGACTGGCACGACGCCGAGCGTCTGCAGCCATTGGCTGAACGCCATAAGTTCCGCTTCGATCATCGTTTCAATGCGAGCCGCTGCCTTTTGCCGTTCCGCCAAGTTGGCCGCCACCACATCTTGCAAATCGTCAATGTCGTACAAAAACACCGTTTCCAAATCAGCCAACGCCGGATCCAAATCGCGCGGCACCGCGATGTCAACCATAAAGAGCGGGCGGCCTTTGCGCATTTTCTCAAGCGGCGCCACCATTTCCTTCGTCAAAATATAGCCTTTGGCTCCCGTCGAGCTGATGACGATATCCGCTTCCAGCAAAGCGCATGACAATTCGCCGAGCGGCTTCGCTTCGCCGGCAAACTGCTTAGCAAGCTGTTTCGCTTTTTCAAGCGTCCGATTGACAACCGTCACCTTCCCGACGCCGCTGCCGTACAAGTTTTGCGCCGCCAGCGTCCCCATTTTGCCGGCCCCGATAATCAAGACGTGCTTGCCGGCAAGGCGGCCGAAAATTTTCTTCGCCAGCTCAACCGCCGCATAGCTGACCGATACAGCGTGCGCGCCGATGCCCGTTTCCGAGTGGGCGCGCTTCGCAAAGGTCACCGCCTGCTTGAACAGATGATTGAAAATCGTGCCGCTCGTCCCGACCTCTTGAGCGAGCAAATAGCTGTCTTTCACTTGCCCTAAAATTTGCGTTTCCCCAAGCACCATCGAATCAAGGCCGGCCGCCACGCGGAACAAATGCTTTATGGCCGCTTCTCCTTCAAGCACACGCAAATACGGAGCAATCGCTTCCACTTTGACGCCAAACCATTCGGCTAAAAATGCTTTCATATAGTAACGTCCGGTATGCAGTTGATCAACCACTGCATAAACTTCCGTCCGGTTGCACGTCGAAACGATCACATTTTCGAGCACGCTTTTTTGCTTGGCGAGCTGTTTCATCGCCGCACCGAGTTCCGCTTCTGCAAACGCGAGCTTTTCGCGGATTTCTACAGGGGCGGTTTTATAGTCGACGCCAACGACTACGATTTGCACGATGCCATCCCCCTTATTGACCGAATCCCTTCCATCATTATATCACAACCGTCCATCGTTCCGGTTTGAAAAAATTGTGAACATGCCTCCAAAGCTATGCTAAACTGTAGACAGTGATCATTCTATCATAAACATGTCCAAAAGGGAAACGGAGGACGCGACGATCATGAAAACCCGAACGGTATTCGCCGGCATCTTGTTCATCGGCCTCGGGCTGTATTTTCTCGCCGGACAGTTGGAATCCCCCCTTTTCCATTTCTTCCAAGGGTGGCCGGCCTTGCTTGCCATTTGCGGCGCGGCTTTGCTTGGCCAGGCGCATTCAGCGCGTGAATATGCTTACCTTTTCCCCGGCTTTCTTTTACTCGGATTTGGCGTTGAGTTGCTCCTTGCGAGTGCATTTTCGGCCTGGCCCCGCGGCGTGAACATGTTTTTTTTCCTCATCGCGCTCGCTTTTTTCGCCAGCAGCCGCAAACAAAAAGGCGGGGCCGGCTTTGGCGTGCTTTTCTTGCTTCTCGCTGTCGTGCTGACGTTTTCCGGGCGCGGCCAGCCGTTCTTTCACCTCGTCCAAGCCGGACTTTCCTCTGTCTGGAAGTTTTGGCCGCTCGGACTCATCGCCATCGGCGTCTATATATTATGGACTAGGCGAAAATAGCCTTGGAAGTGAAAACACCAGCGGAATCGCTGGTGTTTTCGTCATGAGGCCACAAACGGCAAAAGCGCCGCCCATGCTTCGTCTTTCCCTTGTCCGGTCTCGGCGGAAAACAAAATGAGCGGGTCGCCGTCAGCCATCCGCAGCGTCTCGCGCGCGATTTTCGCGTGTTTTTGATGCTTGCCGCGCGGCACTTTATCCGCTTTCGTCGCGATGACGATCACCGGGATCTCGTAATGTTTCAAAAACTCGTACATCATCACATCGTCTTTCGTCGGCGGATGGCGCAAATCAACGAGCAGGACCGTCGCCTTAAGCACCTCGCGCGTCGTAAAGTACGTCTCCATCATGTTCCCCCATTTTTGCCGCTCCTGCTTCGACACGCGGGCGAAACCATAACCTGGCACGTCCACAAAGTAAAACGAGTCGTTAATCAAATAAAAATTCAACGTTTGCGTTTTACCTGGCTTTGAGGAGGTGCGCGCCAAGTTTTTCCGATTGATCATTTTGTTGATGAATGATGATTTGCCGACGTTCGAACGGCCGGCGAGCGCCACCTCCGGCCGTCCGCCGTCCGGATATTGTTCCGGCTTGACGGCACTGGTCACAAGCTCTGCTTTCTTCACATTCATCGCTTCCACCCCACCAACGCGTGCGGCAGCACCTCATCGAGATGAGAGACGAGCACAAAGCGCAAGTCGCGCTTCACCGTTTCCGGAATGTCAGCCAAATCTTTTTCATTGTCTTTCGGCAAAATGACGGTTTTCAATCCGGCACGATGGGCGCTTAACGTTTTCTCTTTCAGCCCCCCGATCGCAAGAACGCGGCCGCGCAGCGTAATTTCCCCGGTCATGCCGACAAAGCGGCTCACCGGCTTGCCCGTCAAAGCGGAAATGAGTGCGGTCGCAATCGTAATGCCGGCCGATGGCCCGTCTTTCGGCACCGCTCCTTCCGGAACGTGGATGTGAATATCATATTTCTCATGGAACTTCGGATCAATGTCAAGCTCCTCAGCGCGCGACCGCACGTAGCTGAACGCCGCTTGCGCTGATTCTTTCATGACATCGCCGAGCTTGCCGGTCAGCACGAGTTTCCCATTGCCTGGCGCGAGCGACACTTCGATGGCGAGCGTATCGCCGCCAAACGCCGTATACGCCAGCCCGGTCGCCACGCCGACTTGGTCTTCCGCCTCCGCTCGGCCGTAGCGGTATTTTCGCTTCCCTAAAAATTCCTCAAGATTGTTTTCTGTGATCACAACCCGCTTTTTCTCGCCGGAAACGATGAGGCGGGCCGCTTTTCGGCAGATAGCGGCGAGCTGCCGCTCAAGCTCCCGCACCCCGGCTTCGCGCGTATAATGGCGGATGATATCGAGCATCGCGTCATCGCGAATTTGCAACGCCGCCTTTTTCAGCCCGTGCTCGGTGATTTGTTTCGGCAGCAAATGCCGCTTGGCGATATGCAGCTTCTCCACTTCTGTGTAGCCTGGTATGTGGATCACTTCCATCCGGTCCAAGAGCGGCTGCGGAATCGCCGCCAAATGGTTGGCCGTGGCGATAAACATGACTTTCGATAGATCGTACGGCTCTTCAATGTAATGGTCGCTGAACGTATGATTTTGCTCCGGGTCAAGCACCTCCAGCATGGCCGCCGATGGATCGCCACGGAAATCGCTCGACATTTTGTCGATTTCATCAAGCAAGAAGACGGGGTTGATCGTGCCTGCTTTTTTCATCCCCTGGATAATGCGTCCCGGCATGGCGCCGACATACGTGCGGCGATGGCCGCGAATTTCCGATTCGTCGCGGACGCCGCCGAGCGAAACGCGGACGAAGCGGCGGCCGAGCGCTTTGGCGATCGAGCGGGCGAGCGACGTTTTGCCGACCCCCGGCGGTCCGGCGAGGCAAAGAATCGGACCTTTTAACGATTTCGTCAGCTGCTTGACAGATAAAAATTCAAGCACCCGTTCTTTCACTTTATCGAGCCCGTAATGCTCCTCGTTTAAAATCGCTTCCGCCCGCTTAATGTCGTGGATGTCTTCTGTTTCTTTCGACCACGGCAAGGCGATGAGCCAATCGAGGTAGTTGCGAATGACTGCGCTTTCCGCTGAGGTCGCCGGAATTTTTTCATAGCGGTCAAGCTCCTTCAATGCCGTTTGTTTCACATGCTCCGGCATGCCGGCCGCCTCGATTTTTTCTTTCAGCTCCTCGACTTCGCCCGTTTTTCCTTCTTTTTCGCCAAGCTCTTTTTGAATCGCCTTCATTTGCTCGCGCAAATAATACTCTTTTTGCGTCCGCTCCATCGACTGCTTGACGCGGGCGCTGATCTTTTTCTCAAGCTGGAGCACTTCTTTTTCGTTGTGCAAAATTTGGATGATTTTATTGAGGCGCTCTTTCACGTCGATCGTTTCTAAAATGCGCTGTTTTTCCTCAAGCTTAAGCGGCAAGTGCGAGGCGATGATGTCCGCCATTCGCCCCGGCTCATCGATGTCGACGATCGAGGCGTAAATGTCGACCGACAGCCGCTTGGACAAGTTTATGTACTGCTCGAAATATTCAAGCATCGTCCGCTTGAGCGCCTCATCTTCTAAATCTTTCGCCGCCCGATCAGCAAACTTTTCGACTTTGACGAGAAAGTACGGCTCCTCGCTGATCACTTCCGTAATGAGCGCCCGAGCGACGCCTTCGACAAGCACGCGGAACGTGCCGTTCGGGAGTTTTAGAAGTTGCTTGACGCGCGCGATCGTTCCCATTTTATATAAGTCATCCATGTCCGGTTCGTCGATGGCAACGTCTTTTTGCGACGTCAGCAAAATCATATGATCCTCAACCATGGCTTGTTCGAGCGCTTTGACCGATTTCTCGCGCCCGACATCCAAATGGAGCACCATCGTCGGAAACACGAGCAACCCACGCAGCGGCAAAAGCGGAACGACCGTCTCCTTTTTCTTTCCGTTCACGCCGAACACCTCCATCTCTCGCTTCTATTCGTTTATTGTATAGTACGGTAGCCGGGTTTGTAAAATTTGACGAACGAAAAAGCGCGCGGCGCTCCGTCTGCAGGCAAAGAAAAACCGACTTCAGCGACGATCCGCTTGCGCCGAAGCCGTACATAAAAGAGAGGCCGGGCGAACCGCCCGACTCGGTTGCGAGCGGATCGCCCGCTTTCGTTGCCAATCGTTCGCCTTGCCGCCGTTTCCTTTGGCTAGACGAGCTTTTTCTCCGAGCGGTCCATAGCCGCTGGCAGCAGCGCGGGGCCGCGGCGGAGCGCCTCTTCGCCGAACACATGGACGAGCACTTCCTCGAGGCGGCGGACGGCGATGATTTGAATGCCGCTGACTTCGCCTAGCAACGATTGCATATTCTCAATCGGGATGATGACTTTTTTCGCCCCGGCTTGTTTGGCCGCTTTGATTTTGGCGAACACGCCGCCGACCGGTTTCACGCAGCCACGGATGCTGATTTCTCCGGTCATCGCGACCGTATGATCGACTGGCAGCTGGTAAATGGCGGAATAAATGCCGACTGCAATCGCCACCCCGGCTGAAGGGCCGTCAACCGGCACCCCGCCCGGAAAGTTGACATGAATGTCGTAGCGGTCCGCTGGCACGCCCATCGCCCGCAACACCGTAATGACGTTTTCCGCCGAGCCGCGCGCCATGCTTTTGCGCCGCACCGATTTTTCTGCACTGCCGATGCTTTCCTCCTCGACAATGCCGGTGACATTGATCAATCCTTTTCCTTTCGCCGGCAAGGCGGTCACCTCAATTTCGAGCAACGCACCGGTGTTTGGTCCATACACAGCCAGACCGTTGACGACGCCGACCGCCGGAGCGGAAGCGATTTTCTTCTCATAGCGCGGAGTCATTTGGCTCGATTGAATGACCCATTCAATATCTTTGTCCAAAATGTTTTCTCGGTTTTCCGTGATGGCCAGGCCAGCGGCAATTTGCATCATGTTGACCGCCTCCCGCCCGTTGCGCGCATAGGCGGCAAGGAGGCGAATGCCGCTTTCTGACACGTTTAAGCGGATTTTTTCCGCCGCCTTTTTCGCGATGAGGGCGATTTCATCTTGGTCCAACTCACGGAAAAATACTTCCAGGCAGCGAGAGCGAATGGCCGGAGGAATTTCGTTCGGCGTGCGCGTCGTCGCCCCGACAAGACGGAAATCAGCCGGCAGTCCATTTTGGAAAATATCGTGAATATGGCTTGGGATTTGCGGATTTTCTTTGCTGTAATAGGCGCTTTCAAAAAATACTTTCCGGTCCTCAAGCACTTTCAACAACTTGTTCATTTGGATCGGATGAAGCTCGCCGATTTCGTCGATGAATAAAACGCCCCCGTGGGCGTTCGTCACCGCCCCTTGCTTCGGCTGGGGAATGCCGGCTTGCCCCATCGCCCCGGCCCCCTGGTAAATCGGGTCGTGCACCGAGCCGATGAGGGGGTCGGCGATGCCGCGCTCGTCAAAGCGCGCCGTCGTCGCGTCAAGCTCCACGAACACCGCATTTTTCTTAAACGGGGAGAGCGGATTTTTTTTCGCTTCCTCAAGCACGAGCCGAGCAGCTGCCGTCTTGCCGACGCCGGGCGGCCCGTAAATGATGACATGCTGCGGGTTGGGGCCGCATAAAGCGGCTTTTAACGCCTTGATGCCGTCTTCCTGACCGACGATGTCGTCAAAACTTTTCGGCCGCACTTTTTCCGCCAGCGGCTCGGTGAGCGAAATCGAACGCAGCTTGCGGAGCTGTTCCATCTCTTTGCGCGACTCTTTATCAATCGAAACTTTTTGCACACGTTGCCCTCTTAGCAAATTCCAAAAATAAAGGCCGATGATGACCCCGAAAAACAGCTGGATGACCAGTACGATGTTCGTCCAATCCATGCCCCGATATCCTCCTGCCTTTAGATGGTATGTAGTATGATAGTATCTCCGCGAACTGGCGGGAATAAACAAAAAAAGCGCCGACCGGCGCCCAGGGCATGGGCGGCAAAAAAAGAAACCGCCGAAAAAAGGCGGTTTTCCCATCAGGCAGATGTTTTCCGTTCCAGCTCGATGACGGTGCCATCATGACGGATCAGCGTCGGCGGCTTTGTGCCGCGCACCGTGTCGAGCGTGATGATGCACTTTTGCACATCTTCGCGCGACGGCAGCTCAAACATCACATCGAGCATAATGCCTTCGATGATCGAGCGAAGGCCGCGCGCGCCCGTTTTCCGCTCAATCGCTTTTTTCGCGATTTCACGGAGCGCCGCTTCTTCAAACTCGAGCTCAACGCCGTCAAGCTCAAGCATTTTTTGGTATTGCTTCACAATGGCATTTTTCGGTTTCGTCAAAATGTCGATCAACGCCTGTTCGTCGAGCGGCTCGAGCGTCGTAATGACCGGCAGACGGCCGATGAACTCCGGAATCAGTCCGAATTTGAGCAAGTCTTCCGGCAGCACTTTCGACAACAAGTTTTTCTCGTCGACATCCGTCTGGTTCATTTCCGCGCCAAAACCGATCACTTTTTTGCCAAGGCGGCGCTTGATGATCGGCTCAATGCCGTCAAACGCTCCACCGCAAATGAACAAAATGTTCGTCGTATCGATTTGAATGAATTCTTGATGCGGATGTTTGCGGCCGCCCTGCGGCGGAACGCTGGCAATGGTGCCTTCTAAAATTTTCAACAGCGCCTGTTGCACCCCTTCGCCGGATACGTCGCGAGTGATGGAAGGGTTTTCCGATTTGCGGGCGATTTTGTCAATTTCATCGATGTAAATAATGCCTTTTTCCGCCCGTTCGACGTCATAATCAGCCGCTTGGATGAGCTTTAACAAAATGTTTTCGACGTCTTCGCCAACATAGCCGGCCTCTGTAAGCGAGGTGGCATCGGCGATGGCAAACGGCACGTTCAAAATGCGCGCCAATGTTTGCGCCAGCAGCGTTTTCCCGCTCCCGGTCGGCCCGATCATTAAAATGTTGCTTTTCGACAGCTCGACATCATCGATTTTGCTGCCGGAATTGATCCGTTTATAATGATTGTAAACAGCAACGGCGAGCGATTTTTTCGCCTCATCTTGACCGATGACGTACTCATCTAGAATTTCCCGAATTTCCAACGGTTTCGGCACGTCTTTAAATTCAAATTCCTCTTCATTGCCGAGCTCCTCTTCAACAATTTCCGTGCATAGCTCAATGCACTCGTCGCAAATGTAAACCCCCGGACCGGCAACGAGCTTTCGCACTTGATCCTGTGTTTTGCCGCAGAACGAGCATTTCAACTGCCCTTTTTCATCATTGAATTTAAACATATCATTCACCCCTTGCCAACGAAATCGCGCCTGCTTATGTATCCATTTCCGCCATCTCTTATGTCGTAAAAACGTATGTATTCGCTATTTTACCATAAATGTTCCTGAAAAAGCGAATGAAAAAACCGTTATCTGTTTAGAAAAGTTTGAAAATTGCCGCTCAGGCGCCATTGTTGTGGATAAAGAACAAGGCACGAACGTCTCGCGCCTTGTTCTTTCCTTAAGATATATTATGCCGCAACCTTGCTGTGCTCTACAAGAAAATCGACTGTTTTCCGCCATTTCAAATCTTCTTTGACGCCATCTAAGCTGCCGAGCAGCTCTTTCAGCTTGTCCACGCTCAGCTTGTAGGCTTCCGCCATTTTTTCGAGCTCTTTGTTTACTTCCTCGTCGGTTACTTCAATGTTTTCGGCCTTCGCGATCGCTTCAAGCGTCAACGCCGCGCGCACCCGTTTTTCGGCATCTTCTTTCATTTGCTCGCGCAACGACGCTTCATCTTGGCCGGAGAATTGGTAATACAACTGCAAGTTCAGACCTTGCATTTGCAGGCGTTGGTCAAATTCGCGAAGCATCCGGTCGGTTTCGTTTTTGATCATAACCTCCGGAATATCCATTTCGGCGTTGGCTGCCGCTTTTTCGACAACCGCATTGCGCAAGGCAGTCTCCGCCTCGTTCTTTTTCGCCTCTTCCAAACGGGCGCGAATTTTCGCCTTCAGTTCGTCAAGCGTTTCGACTTCTTCATCGACGTCTTTGGCAAACTCATCGTCAAGCGCCGGCAGCTGTTTCGCTTTCACTTCATGCACTTGCACTTTAAACGTCGCCGGTTTGCCGGCCAATTGCTTCGCGTGGTATTCATCCGGGAATGTGACTTGGATTTCTTTTTCCTCGCCGGCTTTCATGCCGACAAGCTGTTCTTCAAATCCCGGAATGAACGTTCCAGAGCCGATTTCAAGCGAATAGTTCTCCGCCTTGCCGCCTTCAAACGGCTCGCCGTCGACAAACCCTTGGAAATCGATGACGACCGTATCGCCGTTTTCCACCGTCCCGTCTTCTTTCACGACAAGTTCGGCGTAATTTTCTTGCAAACGTTTCAATTCGTTTTCGACATCTTCGTCCGTCACGGTTGTATCCATTTTTTCCACTTCAAGCCCTTTGTATTGACCGAGCTTGACTTCCGGCTTTACGGTCACTTTCGCTTTGAAAATTAAGCTTTTGCCTTTTTCCATTTGCTCAATGTCAATCTCCGGCATTGACACCGGTTCGATGCCTGCCTCTTCGACGGCTTTGGCATACGCCTCTGGCAGCAAAATGTCGAGCGCATCTTGATAGAGCGCTTCGACGCCGAAGCGTTTTTCAAACAGAACGCGCGGCACTTTCCCCTTGCGGAAGCCCGGAAGCGTGATGTTTTTCACCACTTTTTTAAACGCGGCGTCCAAGCCTTTGTTCACTTTCTCGGCGTCGACCTCAACGGTCAATACGCCTTCGTTCCCTTCAAGCTTTTCCCATTTGACTGACATCCTTGTTCCCTCCACCTGAAATCATTGCTCGGACCATAGCGCACTCCGCTTGTCCAGATCTTTTTATGATGCCCAATTATGTAGACAAGTATGCGAAAACAGATACATAGCACAGCCATTATATTATAACATACAACAGCCATGTTTCAACAGAGAACGAGCCATTAGAGGGAGGAAAGTTCCTCTATTTCGTATAGCTTTTGGCAAAGCGTTGCCATCTCCGCCGCCTCCACACCGTAGCGGTCGGCCAAGGCGGTCGCGTCAGCATCCAAGCCTAAAAACCGGCTCGCCATCCAATGGAGAGCAGCAAGCCAGGCCGCTGCATCCGCCGGCTCTGGCGGAAACGGGTACAACACATATGCATAGCGAAGCCAAATGTCCGCCGCCGTTTCATACAAACTCGGGCTTTCCGCCGCGAGCTGCTGTTCAAGCCGACCCAGCAACGATGAAGCAAATTCCGTTTCCGTCTGTTCGTCCAACGCTGACGGGACGACCTCCATGCAACGGCCAAATTTCTCAACCGTCACCGTTTCGTTGACTCGCTTCCCTGTCAACAGGCGAAGGAGCATCGTTTTCGCCATCGGGCTTTTTTCCGGTGCGCGTAAATATTGCTTGAGCAACGGCAGCACCGGCTCGATGTCTTCTTTTTCCAGTTGTTTAATCAGTTGCAGCTGCTCAGCAATGTCCCCGGACTCAAGCAGCCGTCTCACCCGCTTCCACTCCGCGGGCGGAAGCGTGCGGGCATTCATTTTTTCACTAAACCGGAGCAGCTGGTGAAGCTGTTCGCGCAGCGAAACGGATAACGACGGACGACGCAAGGCGTGGCGGATCACGGTTTCGGCCTTGCTGTATCGATTCGTTTGCAACAATATGGCAATATACATTTGCAACAGTTCACCGTTGCCCGGTTGCTCGTCAAGCAAACCGGCAAGACGCCGCTCCGCCTCATCATATTCCCCAAGCTCATAGCAACAGACAGCCAGCCCAAGCCGAACCGGAAAGCTGTGGTCGCCAAGCTGTTCGGCGGCGCGCAAAAAGCGGAGCGCTTCTTTATACCGCTTCGCCTCGAGCGCAGCAAACGCCTCTTCCATCAGCCGTTCTTTCGTTTGCGGAAACATGATGATTTTTCCTTTTTTCCCGGCCATCTTCGCCCGCTCCTATATGTGTTTACCACAAGTGTAACAAGTTTTCTTAGCCGAAACAAGCCAACCCTTTTTGGCGCTTGCTGCCGCCGTCCATTTTCTTCATCCTCCTATATGCAAAACAAAGAGGCTGTTCCTGCCAAAATAACGGCGGAACAGCCGATTTTTGCCGCCGCGCTGCACCGCAAAAAACAGACGCTTACGGCCGCGGGCTATGCTGTTGTTCATACGCTTGAATATACGGTTCATAGACAAACGTTAAATCAATTTCATCCCATCCCTTTAACAGCAACTGTTTTCGATACGGGTCAATGTCAAACGGACGCGAAAATCCTTCATCGTCAAATACCCGCTGTTCTTCAAGCGAAACCGTCAGTTCATAGTCTGCGCGCTCGCTTTGGCGCAGCAAGTAGCGGACATCCTCTTTATCCAGCCGGATCGGCAACAGCCCGTTTTTTAAGCAGTTGTTGTAAAAAATATCGGCAAACGATGGGGCAATGATGACGCGGAATCCGTAATCTTGCAGCGCCCACGGCGCATGTTCGCGCGATGAGCCGCAGCCGAAGTTTTCATCGGCGACTAAAATCGTCGCCCCTTCGTTTTCCGGGCGGTTGAGCTCAAACTCCGGATTTGGCGTGCCGTCGCTCAAATACCGCCAATCGTAAAAGAGAAACTGGCCAAAGCCGGTGCGTTCAATCCGTTTCAAAAACTGCTTTGGAATGATTTGATCGGTATCAATATTCGCACGATCGATGCCGGCGGTTTTTCCGCGATGGATCGTAAACGGCTTCATCGTCCTTTCCCCCTTCCGTTATGGATGTCACTGATGGCAAAGGAGCTCGGCTTCCTAGGATGCCGCGCCGCCTCTTTTGCCATCACGATCGTCAATTTAACAGACCGGCTCGGCTTCAAGCTGGCGCACATCGACAAAATGTCCGTAAATCGCAGCCGCCGCGGCCATCACCGGGCTGACGAGATGCGTGCGCGCCCCTTTTCCTTGCCGCCCTTCAAAGTTGCGATTCGACGTTGACGCACAGTGCTCGCCTTCCGGAATGATGTCCGGGTTCATGCCCAAACAGGCGCTGCAGCCGGAGTCGCGCCATTCAAAACCGGCGTCGATGAAAATTTGCGCCAACCCTTCCGCCTCGGCTTGTTTTTTCACTTGCTGCGATCCAGGCACGACGAGCGCCCGTACACCCGGAGCCACTTTTTTCCCTTTCACGATGCTCGCCGCCGCGCGCAAATCGCTGAGGCGTGAGTTGGTGCACGAACCGATGAAGACGTGCTGCACCGGAATATCCGTAATCGGCGTGCCCGGCTTGAGCCCCATGTACTCAAGCGCCCGGCGCACCGCGTTTTGCTCTGTTTTGCTTTCAAATTGCTCGGGATGCGGCACGACGCCATCGACGGAAGTGCTCATCGCGGGGTTCGTCCCCCACGTCACCATCGGAGCGATCGTCGACGCATCGATTTCAATCGTTTTATCGTATTCCGCCCCCTCATCGCTTGCAAGCGCCCGCCACCGTTCCACCGCCTTGTCAAACTCCTCGCCTTTTGGCGCATATTTGCGGCCGCGCAAATAGGCAAACGTCGTTTCATCCGGGCTGATGAGGCCGGCTCTCGCCCCAGCTTCAATCGACATGTTGCAAATCGTCATTCGCTCTTCCATCGACATGCGTCGGATCGCTTCGCCTGTAAATTCGATAATATAACCGGTGCCGATGCCAACGCCATAGCGGCCGATAATGGCCAAGATGACATCTTTGGCGGTCACTCCTTTGCCGAGGCGGCCGTTGATGCAGATTTGCAGCGTTTTCGGCTTATGCTGCCAAAGCGTTTGTGTAGCCAATACATGCTCGACTTCGCTCGTGCCGATGCCAAACGCCAAGGCGCCAAACGCCCCGTGCGTCGACGTATGGCTGTCGCCGCAAACGATCGTTTTCCCCGGCTGGGTCAACCCGAGCTCTGGGCCGATGACGTGAACGATTCCTTGCTCTTCGCTGTGTAGGTCGGCGAGCGGAATGCCGAACTCGCGGCAGTTGCGCTCAAGCGCAGCGATTTGGTTGCGCGCCACTTCGTCGGTAATCACAAATCGGTTAACGGTCGGCACGTTATGGTCCATCGTCGCAAAGGTCAAATCCGGCCGCCGCACCTTCCGCCCTTTTTGCCGCAATCCTTCAAACGCTTGCGGCGAGGTCACTTCATGCACTAAGTGCAAATCGATGTACAATAAATCCGGTTTGCCCTCCTCACGGTAGACGACGTGGTTTTCCCAAATTTTATCGATGATCGTTTTCGGCTTCATTGGCTTTCACCTCGCACGTCTTAGGCATAAACGGTCATAATTTGAGCAATGGCCGTATAATCCAGCACCGCCGCTTTGATTTCTTCGACCATTTCGTTCGTGGATACGATGCGGCCGCCGCTTGGCGCCAAGTCGGCGGTGCGCAAACCTAGGGCGAGCGCCTGCCACACCGCGTGCTCTACCGCCTCCGCTTCCGCGGTGAGCCCGAACGACAGGCGAAGCATCATCGCGGCCGACAAAATCGCCGCAATCGGATTGGCTTTGTTCATGCCGGCGATATCAGGCGCTGAACCGTGCACCGGCTCATACAAGCTCGGACCGGAAGCGGATAAGCTGGCTGACGGCAGCATCCCGAGCGAACCGGACAACATGGAGGCTTCATCGCTTAAAATGTCGCCAAACATGTTTTCTGTCACAATGACATCAAACTGCTTCGGCGCACGGATGAGCTGCATCGCGGCATTGTCAACAAGCATATGCTCAAGCGTGACGTCCGGAAACTGCTTCGCCACCTCTTCGGCCACTTCCCGCCATAGACGGCTTGACGAAAGGACGTTCGCCTTGTCGACCGAAGTCACTTTTTTCTTCCGCCCGCGTGCGAGTATAAACGCCATGCGGACGATCCGCTCAATTTCTTCCTTTTTATATAACAAGGTGTCCACTGCTTTTTCTTCGCCGTTTTCGACGACGCGGCCGCTCGGCTGGCCGAAGTAAATGCCGCCGGTCAGCTCGCGGACGATGACAAAATCGACGCCTTGCACGAGATCCGGTTTTAACGGCGAAGCGGAAACCAAACTGTCATAGCAAACAACCGGCCGCAAGTTGGCATATAAGTCGAGCTGCTTGCGAATGGCAAGCAATCCTTTTTCCGGGCGCAAATGCGGAGGGTTGTCATCCCACTTCGGACCGCCGACCGCCCCAAGCAGCACCGCATCGCTTTCTCGGCAAAGGCGGAGCGTTTCCTCGGGGAGCGGCGTCCCCGCCTCATCGATCGCCGCTCCACCGATCAATCCATATTCAAACGTAAACTCGTGGCCAAACCGGATGCCGACCGCTTTTAATACCTCGACCGCTCCGGACGTCACTTCTTTGCCGATGCCATCCCCTGGCAAGACGGCAATCCGATAGTTTCCCATTCTGAATCCCCCCGTTTTTATGGTGTTGCCACTTTCTCGTTTTCGCCGCGCATCGCTTCGATCATAAACACACGGTTGATGGCGTTGATGTACGCTTTCGCCGATGCTTCCAACACGTCTTGTGCAGTGCCGCGCCCGCTCGTCTCGATGTCATGGGCGCGCACTTTGACGAACACTTGGGCCAACGCATCGCGGCCGCCGCCGACCGATTCGATCCGGTAGTCAAGCAGCGTCACCGGCGTTTGGAAGCAACGTTCCAATGTATTGTACAGCGCCTCGACGCTGCCGGCGCCGGTCGCCGCTTCTTGGATTTCATTCCCCTTCCCGTCTTTCAGTACAACTACCGCTGTCGGAATTTGATTCGTCCCGTATTGCACTTGAATGGAAGACAATTGGTAAAAATCTTTAAAGTGGTCGAACTTCTCTTCGAAAATCAACGCGATTAAATCGTCGTCGGTAATGTCCTTCTTTTTGTCCGCCAATTCTTTAAAACGGACAAACAGCTGATTGATTTCTTCATCGGACAACGTGTAGCCGAGCTCCTCAACCCGGTTGCGAAGCGCATGGCGGCCGGAATGTTTGCCGAGCACCATCGAATTCGACGGCACGCCGACGAGCTCCGGCGAAATGATTTCGTATGTCGTTTTTTCTTTTAAGACGCCGTCTTGATGGATGCCCGATTCATGCGCAAACGCGTTTTTGCCGACGACCGCTTTGTTGGGTGGAACGACGACCCCGGTCAGCTTGCTGACAAGATTGCTTGTGCGCTTAATTTCCTGCAAATTGAGGCGCGTTTCCACTTGATAGTAGTCTTTGCGGATGTGAAGGGCGACAGCGATTTCCTCAAGCGCCGCATTGCCGGCCCGCTCGCCGATGCCGTTGATCGTGCACTCGACCTGCGTCGCTCCATGTTCAATGGCCGACAGCGAGTTCACCACCGCCATGCCCAAGTCATCATGACAATGAGCGGAGAGTGAAACCTTTTCAATATTCGGAACATTGTTTTGCAAATAGAGGAAAATTTCCCCGTATTCTTTCGGCGTAATATAGCCGACCGTATCCGGAATGTTGNGCCATGCCCAAGTCATCATGACAATGAGCGGAGAGTGAAACCTTTTCAATATTCGGAACATTGTTTTGCAAATAGAGGAAAATTTCCCCGTATTCTTTCGGCGTAATATAGCCGACCGTATCCGGAATGTTGATCACCGAGGCGCCGGCTTTGATCACTTCGGCGACGATTTTCGCCAAAAACGGCAACTCGCTTCGGCACGCATCTTCCGCCGACCATTGGACGATCGGGAAAAAGCGCTTCGCGTATTTCACCGCCTCAACCGCCGCTTCAATCACTTGTTCCGGCGTCATCCGCAATTTATGCACCATATGGATCGGCGAGGTGGCGATGAATAGGTGGAGCCGCGGCTCCGCGCCGCCTTTTAACGCCTCCCACGCCGCATCAATGTCGCTTCGGACCGAGCGCGACAGCCCGGTGACCGAGCATGTTCTCACCGTTTCGGCAATTTGTTTGACCGCCTCAAAATCGCCTTTCGATGAGGCGGGGAAACCCGCCTCGATGATGTCAACCCGCAGCCGTTCAAGTTGACGGGCAATTTCCAACTTTTCTTGCAAATTCAAGTTCACACCAGCGGATTGTTCCCCATCACGCAATGTGGTATCAAAAAACTTAATTTTTCGCACCTGGCACCACCGCCTCGATTTGTTTTGCCTTCACAAACGGCATCATGCTTCGCAGTTCGCGTCCGACAATCTCAATCAAATGCTCATTCTCACGCCGGTTGATGGCGTTGAACTCCGGACGGTTCGCTTGGTTTTCCAAAATCCAGCTCTTCGCGAATTTGCCGGTTTGAATGTCATCGAGCACCTTTTTCATTTCCGCTTTCACAGCGTCGTTAATAATGCGCGGGCCGGTGATAAAGTCGCCCCATTGCGCCGTATCGGAAATCGAATAGCGCATCCACGACAAACCGCCTTCGTAAAGGAGATCGACGATGAGCTTCATCTCATGCAAACACTCAAAATAGGCGACTTCCGGCTGATACCCGGCTTCAACGAGCGTTTCAAACCCGGCTTTAATGAGCGCCGTCAGCCCACCGCACAGCACCGCTTGTTCACCGAACAAGTCGGTTTCCGTCTCTTCTTTGAACGTCGTCTCCAACACCCCAGCTCGAGCAGCGCCGATCGCTTTCGCGTAGGCGAGCGCCGTTTCTTTCGCGTGTCCGGTCACATCTTGGTAGACGGCGATGAGCGCCGGCACGCCCGCTCCTTCCGTATATGTGCGCCGCACGAGATGGCCTGGGCCTTTCGGCGCAACCAAGAAGACGTCAACATGATTCGGTGGGACAATTTGGCTGAAATGGATGTTAAAGCCGTGCGCAAACACAAGCGCATTGCCTGGCTCGAGTTCCGGCTCGATTTCCTCTTTGTACACGGCCGGCTGCTTCTCATCCGGCAGCAGCACCATGACGATATCAGCCTGCTTCGCCGCTTCGCGGACTGAATACACCTCAAATCCGTCTTGTTCTGCCTGCTCCCACGATTTTCCTTTTCGCAGTCCGACGATGACGCGAACGCCGCTGTCGCGCAAGTTTTGCGCATGGGCGTGGCCTTGCGAGCCGTAGCCGATGATCGCGACCGTTTTCCCTTGCAAATATTGTTCGTTTGCATCCCCGTTATAGTAGACTTTTGCCATGATTACCCTCTCCTTTGTTCTGTAGTTTGACAATCCCTACGCTTGGCCGCCCCTTGTTTGGCGGTTCCATGAAGCAATCAGCGCTGTTTTGTATGATAGCTGTTAAATAATGAACGCCGTTTTCTGATTCGTCGTCGCTTTTTGCGCCCCGCGGGTGAACGCGGTCGTTCCCGTGCGCGCCACTTCCTTAATGCCGTACGGGCGCAATAGTTCAATCAACGCCTCGACTTTCTCCGGCTCGCCGGTCACTTGAATGACGAGGCTGTCTTTGCTTACGTCGACGATCGAGGCGCGAAACGGCTCGATGAGCGTGTAAATTTCCTGGCGGACCGCCGGAGGAGCGGCAACTTTAATGAGCGCCAGCTCGCGGGCGACGATCGCTTGGTCGGTGATGTCATTCACCTTCAACACATCAATCTGCTTGTTCAGCTGCTTAATGATTTGCTCCGCCGTCCGTTCATCGTCAACGTTGACGACGAACGTCATCCGCGAAATGCCCTCGATTTCCGTATGCCCGACCGTAATGCTTTCGATATTGTAATGCCGCTTTGTAAACAACCCGGTAATGCGGTTTAAGACGCCGGGGCGGTTGTTGACTGTCATCGTGATGATTCTTCGCATGCTTTCACCCCCACCATTTCATGAAGCCCTTTGCCGGGCGCCACCATCGGATAGACGTTCTCGTCGGCGCGGACATGGAAATCAAGCAACACCGGCCCATCCATCGCAAACGCTTGTTTTAACACTTCGGCCGCTTCCGCCTCCGTCTTCGCCCGCAGACCTGGCATCCCGTATGCTTCGGCAAGCTTGACGAAATCCGGCTGGTTCGGAATGAGCGAATGGGAGTACCGTTTGTCATAGAACAGCTCCTGCCATTGCCGCACCATGCCGAGCGCCTGGTTGTTGACGATGACGATTTTGATCGGCAGCCGTAGCTCCTGGATGACCGACAGTTCTTGGAACGTCATTTGGAAGCCGCCGTCGCCGACGATCGAAACGACCGTAGCGCTCCGATCGGCGAGCTGGGCGCCGATCGCTGCCGGAAGCCCGAAGCCCATCGTGCCGAGCCCCCCGGACGTCACCCACCGGTGCGGCCGGTTGAACTTGTAATATTGCGCCGCCCACATTTGATGCTGGCCGACGTCCGTCGTCACGATCGCCTCGCCGTTTGTCATTTCATAGATCATCTCGATCAGTTTTTGCGGTTTGATCGTGCCGGCTTCCGGCTCATAATGGAGCGGGAAGCGCCGCTTCCATTCATCAAGCTGCGTGAGCCACGCCGCCGTGTCCGCCGGCTTGCCTTGCTGGGCGATCAGCTCTTGCAAGGCGGCTTTTGCATCGCTGACGATTGGAATTTTCGTCGGCACGTTTTTGCCGATTTCCGCCGGATCGATGTCGATATGGGCGACGGTCGCTTTCGGAGCGAAATATTTTAAATTGCCGGTGACCCGGTCATCGAAGCGGGCGCCGATGTTGATGAGCAAATCGCATTCACACAGCGCCATATTCGCCGTATACGTACCGTGCATGCCGGCCATGCCTAAAAACAGCGGATGGTCGGCCGGGAAACCGCCAAGGCCAAGGAGCGTATGAATGACCGGAATGTTTTGCTGTTCGGCGTATTGCCGCAATTCATTGGACGCATTGGCGTGCAAGATGCCAGCGCCGGCTAAAATGACCGGCCGCTTTGATTGGCTGACCACCTCGACAAGCCGGCGGATTTGCCAATGGTTCGGCTGCGTCGTCGGCTGATAGCCAGGCAAATGAACGTCTTGATCGTAATCAAACTCCCCTTCGGCCGTCGTAATGTCTTTTGGAATATCGATCAACACCGGTCCGGGGCGCCCGGTCGTCGCAATGTGAAACGCCTCTTTAATGATTCTCGGCAGCTCGCTGATGTCGCGCACTTGGTAGTTGTGTTTCGTAATCGGCATCGTAATGCCGACAACGTCCGCCTCCTGAAACGCATCCGAGCCGATGACGCTCGTGGCCACTTGCCCGGTAAAGACGACGAGCGGCAGCGAATCCATCATCGCGTCGGTCAACCCGGTGACGATGTTGGTCGCTCCCGGGCCGGAGGTGGCGATGACGACCCCTGGTTTTCCAGAAATGCGCGCATATCCTTCCGCCGCATGGATGGCCCCTTGCTCATGCCGCGTCAGCACGTGGAACACGCCGGCTTTATACAACTCGTCATACAGCGGGAGCACCGCCCCCCCCGGATAGCCGAAGATGACTTCGACTTTTTCTTCCTTGAGCGCTTCAATGAGCATCAGCGACCCGCTCATTCTCGCCTTCGTCCTCGCTTTTTCTTGTTCCTCGACTTTCATTTTTGTCATCGTCGATCCTCCCTGTGATTTGTCATCCATATAAAAAACCTTTCCGCCCACGATGGCTGTCATTTCCAGCCAAAGGGGCGAAAAGGTTTCCTTTCCGCGGTACCACCCTTCTTCACGGCCGTGACGGCCGCCTCAGGAGCGGCCAGCCGAAGCCGGCCGCTCATTTTGGTAACGAGTGAAGCGCGCGTCTCCACTCGTCCAGCCCTACTAGCCGTCCGGCGTTCAGGCTGGCGCTCAGAGGTGAGTTCATCAAGCGGCAACATCACCGGTTCGCAGCTCCCCCGGCTCTCTGTGGATGTTGACCCCGCTGACTACTTATCCTCGTCAACGCTTTTTCGCTATCCACTTGTCATGGACGATCAACCGACATTGGCGTTCGTCGGATACACCTTTACTCCTTCGACGACCACGCGGCGGCGAAATTCTTCAAGCAACCGCTTGGTATGCGGTCCCGGCGTCCCGTCGCCGATCGTCCGGCCATCGACTTTAATGACCGAAATGACTTCGGCCGCCGTCCCCGTCAAAAACACTTCATCCGCGACATAGACATCATGGCGGGTAAACGGCTCCTCTTTCACCGTATAGCCGAGATCCTCCGCGATTTCGATGATCGCTTGACGCGTAATGCCTTCAAGCGCCCCGACATACCCAGGCGGTGTGTAAATGACGCCGTTTTTGATGATGAAAACATTGTCTCCCGAACCTTCCGCGACATAGCCTTGATCGTTTAAGATCAGCGCTTCGCTTACGTTCGCCAAATGCGCCTCGATTTTGACAAGCACATTGTTTAGGTAGTTGAGCGATTTGACTTTCGGGCTCAGCACATCAGAGCGGTTGCGGCGCGTCGCCACTGTCACCACTTCGATGCCGGTTTCATATAAATGTTTCGGGAAGAGCGCGAGCGGCTCGACGATAATCACGATTTGCGGCGTTTTGCATTTGTACGGATCCAGTCCTAAATCGCCGACCCCGCGCGAAACGACCAGGCGGATGTATGCATCTTGATAGCCGTTGCGGCGGATCGTTTCGAGCACGTGGCCAATCATTTCTTCCTTCGTGTACGGAATGTCGAGCAAAATCGACTTCGCTGAATTGTATAGCCGATCTATATGTTCTTCGAGGCGGAATACGTTGCCGCTATAGACGCGAATGCCTTCAAATACCCCGTCGCCATACAAAAATCCATGGTCATACACGGAAATTTTGGCGTTTTCTTTTGTCACAAATTCTCCGTTTAAAAAGATCCATTGTTCGCCCACTTCGGTTCCCCTCTTCCTTGATCAGTCAGCAGTTGCTTTGAACGGCTCGATCATTGTATTGAGTCGTTTCTCTTATTTGAAAATTATAATAATCCGAAACCTTTGCGCCGTCAATAACGTTTTTTGAAAATTCCGATTGGTCAAACTATTTGAATGCGCTTACATTATGATAGAATCAAGGTTTTGCCGATATAAAAAAATTTTTTCTTTCTTTGCCGTCTCATAGAAAACGCGCCCTTGAGCGCAGTTCGCTCCTCATTCGATATGAACATAACGGGCTCAAGGCGCGCTCATTTTTCTGATAGAAAAGATCCGTAAGCAACGTTCGCTTCTCACTCGGACATGAAAATGACGAATCAAAACGATGCGCCTTTTTCCACTTCATCTCCCCAAAACGAAAAAAGGCGGCCCAAACACAGGCCCCCTTTCCAAACACGCTATATGGCACTTCCATTTTGAAAGCGAACCTGTTGAAGCGGCCTTGCTTACCGTAAAAAAGCTGGCGGTTTTGCCGGCTTAGATAGAAAACGTTTGTTCCATTTTGAGAATAGGCTGTCCATCCACTTCATAAAACTGGACGTGCGCCCGTCCGCTGTCGACCGTCAGCACCGCGTACGTTTTTTCTTTTCTTCCGCGCGGCAAGGCGATGCTGCCGGGATTGATGAACAGCAACCCATCGATTTGTTCAGCACCGGCCAAATGCGAGTGGCCGAAACAAACGACGTGAGCCCCTGTTTCTTGTGCGCGATAGGATAAACGCAAAAGCGACGTTTTCACCCCGTATAAATGGCCGTGGGTGACAAACAACCGAACGCCGCCCACCTCTTCGATGCGCTCAGCAGGAAACGCGGCGAAATCGCAGTTGCCGCGTACGACGGCAAACGGGGCAATCTCGTCCGCCCCCACCTCCAACTCCGAGTCGCCGCAATGGATAAACAAATCCGCTTCATGGCGATGACGGTTGACAATTGCAGCAAGTTCGGCAGTCAGCCCATGGCTGTCGCTCACAATCACCGCCTTCATTCCGTCCGCCCCTTTCCACCGACGATCTCCTCCCACTGCTCATCGAGCTTCGTCAGCGCCTTGGCGCGATGACTGATTTGATTTTTTTCCTCGGGCGCAAGCTCCGCCATCGTTTTTCCCCGCTCCGGAAGGTAAAAAACCGGATCATAGCCAAAGCCCCCCTCCCCACGCGGCGCTTCGGCGATATAACCATCGCATGTCGCTTCGACAACGGCGGTCGGCCGCCCTGGGATCGCGACGGCGAGCGCACAATGAAAACGAGCCGTGCGCTGCTCCATCGGCACCCCGTCAAGCTCGCGAAGCAGCTTGGCGATGTTGCGTGCATCGTTTTTATCTTCCCCGGCATAACGGGCCGAATGAACGCCCGGCCGGCCGCCGAGCGCATCGACCACGAGCCCGGAATCATCGGCGATCACCGGCCGCTTTAGACGCCGCGACGCCGCTTCTGCTTTGAGCACGGCATTTTCCGCAAACGTGCTTCCCGTTTCTGCGACATCCGGAGCGTCCGGAAAGTCAAGCAGCGATTTCACTTCGACGCCCCGCTTGGCAAACAAAGCGGCGAACTCGCGCACTTTGCCAGCGTTTTTGGTCGCGATGACAATCTCCTTCACTCTGTGTCCTCCTCTGCCGCTTCTTTTTTTTCGCCGATGCGCGCCGCCCACTCGCCCAATGCGCGGCGCTGAACGGCGATGAGCTGCTCGATGCCTATTTGCGCCGCTTCAAGCAATTCATCGAGCTCGGCGCGTGAAAAAACCGCTTCCTCTCCGGTCCCTTGAATCTCAACAAATTGACCGGCTCCGGTCATGACGACGTTCATATCCACTTTCGCCCGCGCATCCTCGTTGTAATCTAAATCAAGAATCACCCCATGCTCCGGATCGATGCCGACCGAGGTAGCGGCGAGAAAATCGCGGATCGGAAGCGCCTCGAGCCTCCCTTCTTCCACCAGTTTGGCAAGCGCCAACACAAGCGCCACATACGCACCGGTGATCGACGCCGTCCGCGTTCCGCCATCCGCCTGAATGACGTCGCAATCGATCCAAATGGTCCGCTCACCAAGCTGTTCAAGATCAACAACCGAGCGAAGCGCACGGCCGATTAAGCGCTGAATTTCCAGCGTCCGCCCCGACACTTTTCCTTTGCTCGCTTCCCTCACATTCCGCTGCTCTGTCGCCCGCGGCAGCATCCCATATTCGGCCGTAATCCATCCTTTGCCGCCGCCGCGCATAAACGACGGCACTTTCTCTTCGACCGTCGCCGTGCAAATGACTTTCGTGTCGCCGACTTCAATGAGCACCGACCCTTCAGCGTGCTTCATGTAATGCGGGTGTATATGTACAGGGCGCAGCTCGCAACTGCTTCGTCCGTCCGCTCTCATCAACTGAGTCCTCCTTTTCTCCATCTTCAACGGAATGCCAGACGCCGCATTTCTTTCCACCTAGCGAAAAAAAGAAAGAGGCGGAATACGTTTCCACCTCTTTGTTATACCATAACGTCCTATTCGTTTCCAGCCTGTCAGCACCAACCGGTTAAAATGTCCCGGTATTGACGTTTTGCGGCCGAGCGACCGGTTTGGTGAGCGGCTTGCCGTCTTCCGTGACAAGATTGGCTTTGCCATTGACTGTGATCGCCACGCTTTCGACTCCTTTTTGCTCAGTGAGCGACAAAACGAGGGAATTCAACACGACGTCGGAAATGACATTTTTCTTGTTGCTTCCATAAATGCCTTCGTTAAAGTTGAGCGTCACTTTGCCATCCTCATATTTCGGGGCATCGACAAGCTTCGCGTCCGGCTGAAAGACGCCGACAAGCCCGCTCCCTTGCTCTGGTCCTTGAATCAGTTCGTTGACGGCCGCGGCAATATCATCTTTCTCCTTATTGGACACACGCCGTGTCACCGGCACATAGTATGTGCTGTTCCCTTGTTGGGCGACAAAATAAACGGTGACTGGATGCGTATTCGTAATGTCTGGCACGCCGCTCGCTTCCATATTGATGCCGTCGGCGCGGCTTACCCCATCTTGAATCGGTGTTTTATTGACCGGCATCACGTTTTGATCGTAACCGTTGATGCGGATTTTGACGCGCTTGATATTGTCAAATTGCGTCAACGTCCACGTAATGGACTGCAAAATTCGTTTTTCGTCCTCCGGCTTATAGTTTTTAAATTCCGGAGAAAAGTCGGCGATCAACGTTCCGTCTTTTTCCAATTTTGTGCCAAGCACCGTCGTTCCGGCCGGAATGACCGCGCGGAAGCCGTTCGGCAACATTTCTGACACAGGTCCGTCTTCAACCAAATATTCGAGTACTTGTTTCGCCACGGCCTGCGTTTTCGGCAATTCCACTGTTTGCGGCACGACAAAGCCGTTTTTGTCAATCAAGTACAGCTCTCTTTTCACCGTCTCGGTGGCCTTCGCTTTCTCCTTCCCTTCCTTTTGGCTTTCCGTCGCTTCCTGAAGCGCTTGGCCGTCTTTGACATAACTCGTCTCTTGCGGCGGATCAATCTCCTTCACCGCCTCATCTCGCCCAAACAAACCGCAGCCGCCAAGCAACAACAGCGAGGCGAGCAGCGGCGCCGCCCATATGTGAGTCGTCCGTTTCATTGACGTTCCCTCCTACTCGTAGTTTGTACTACTATGTATACGAGCCGTTTTCCAAAATAGAATAAAAAAAATCCTTTAGCGCATGGACGCTAAAGGATTTGTTGGTTACAGCCGAATCGCTTCGACCGTGCCGATCGGCTTGCCAAACCACTTCCCGGAAATCTTTTCAAACAGCTCTTTCGGCCCAGTCGTGAAAAACAAATGCTCCGGTTCGCGCTCGCCGGTGTAAAGGAGCTGGCTGTGATGCAAAATCGCGCTCACTTCACGAGCTGTCTCACCGCCTGAGCAAATGAGCTTCACGCGTTTGCCCATATACGTGCGAATGAGCGGCGCGAGCAACGGATAATGCGTGCAACCTAAAATCAGCACATCGATCGGCAGCGGTCGGAGCGGAGCGAGAGATTCGGCGACGATCGCCATCGCCTCCTGCCCTTCAAAGTCGCCGCTTTCCACCAGCGGAACGAATTTCGGACAGGCCAAGCTCTCGACTTGGACGCGCGGATTGATGGATTGAAGCGCCTTTTCATACGCCCGGCTTCGGATCGTGCCAATCGTGCCGATGACGCCGATGTGCCCGCGCCTAGTCGCTTTCAGGGCGGCGCGAGCGCCGGGATGAATGACGCCAAGCACAGGAATGTCAAGCTTCGCCCGCACGTCGTCAAGCGCGACCGCCGTCGCGGTGTTGCAGGCGATAACAAGCATTTTCAAGGGATATTGCCGCAAGTAATCAATCATTTGCCACGTAAATCGACGGACTTCTTCCACCGGCCGCGGCCCGTACGGGCAACGGGCGGTGTCGCCTAAGTAAATAATTTGTTCTTTCGGCAGCTGCCTCATAATTTCTTTGGCGACGGTCAAACCGCCGACTCCTGAGTCAATGACACCAATTGCTCTTTCCAAGTGATCGCCTCATTCTTTCGTCATTTCTTGATGCAATTTGCGCAAACAACGCTCAAAGACGACGATTTCCTCGTCTGAAAAGCTTTCAAGCACGCTCGCTAGATCGCGCTGGCGTTTCTCAATCACTTCTTCGATAATGCGCTCCCCTTTTTCAAGAAGGCGAATGCGGACGACGCGGCGGTCGTGTTCATCGCGGACTCTGGCGACAAGTCCGTTCCGCTCCATGCGGTCGACCAAGTCGGTCGTCGTGCTGCACGCCAAATACATTTTGTTCGATAACTCGCCGACCGTCAAGTCCCCTTCTTCAAGCAGCCACTGCAGGGCGACAAATTGCGGTGGGGTGATCGGATAGTTGGTTAAAATTTCACGGCCGCGCTGTTTCAAATTTGCGGCGATATAGCGAAGCAATTTTTCCAACTCGGCGACCGTTCTTTCATTCATCGCAGACGGCATACCATCTCTCCTTGATCGTTTCCGCGGCCAGCCTCAAACGGCGGCTTGCGCCGACAGCTATTCTTACTTTTCATTTTACAACACCGGCAAAGATAATCAACAAAAAAATGCGGCGGCCGCCGCGGACGAAGGCCGGACGGGCGCCAAGCCTCGTCCGGCCGCAAGGGAACATAACAGCCGGCTGTCCAACAAGGAAAGCCGGCATCGTTTATAGTTCAAGTTCGCCCATTCGAAGCAATTCAATGACAGCTTGCGAGCGCCCCTTGACCCCAAGCTTTTGCATCGCATTCGAAATATGGTTGCGGACCGTTTTCTCGCTGATAAACAGCTCTTTGGCGATCTCTTTCGTCGTCTTGTCTTGCACGAGCAATTCGAAGACTTCTTTTTCTCTTTTTGTCAAAAGCGGCTTCGATTGAAACGATTTGTCCTTCAACGGTTGTAACCCTCCTTGCTCTCAATGGGCCCGAACTGCCGGATGGGTATTTCCTCGCCATATCGTATGTGAGAGCAAGAGCGGCGGTGACGAAAATTTGCTTATCTAATAGAAAAATGGGTCTTTTTTTTCTTCATCTTTCGGTTCGCCGGAGACGGTTGGCTGCCGCTTGTCCAGAAAAACAAAAAATCCCCCTCATGTCTATTCGAATGAAGGGGATTTTGATTCTGCCGCTACACTTCGTCGCTGCCAAAGAAATCGCGGAACATTTGAATCGTCGTTTCGCGGTTTAACGCCGCGATCGATGTCGTCAACGGAATGCCCTTCGGGCACGATTGCACGCAGTTTTGCGAGTTGCCACAGTTGGCCAGTCCGCCGTCGCCCATAATCGCCCGCAGCCGTTCGGCTTTATGCATCGCCCCGGTCGGGTGGGCGTTAAACAGCCGCACTTGCGACAGCGGCGCCGGGCCGATAAAGTTCGACTTGCTGTTGACGTTCGGGCACGCTTCGAGGCAGACGCCGCATGTCATGCATTTTGACAGCTCGTACGCCCATTGCCGCTTCCGCTCTGGCATGCGCGGCCCCGGACCCAAATCGTACGTTCCGTCGATCGGAATCCATGCTTTCACTCGCTTCAACGCGTCAAACATCCGGCTCCGATCGATGACCAAGTCGCGGATGACAGGGAATGTGCGCATCGGCTCAAGGCGGATCGGCTGCTCGAGTTTGTCAATGAGCGCGGCGCACGCCTGGCGCGGTTTGCCGTTAATGACCATCGAACAGGCTCCGCATACTTCTTCCAGACAGTTCATTTCCCAAGCGACCGGCGTCGTTTTTTCCCCTTTGGCGTTGACTGGATTGCGGCGAATTTCCATGAGCGCCGAAATGACGTTCATGTTCGGGCGGTACGGAATGACAAACTCTTCTTCATACGGCGCGGAATCCGGACGATCTTGGCGCGTGATGATCAAACGAACCGTTTTGTTCTCGCTCATCTTACTTCACTTCCTCTTTCTTTTTGCTGTAGTCGCGCTTGCGCGGTTTAATCAACGAGACGTCAACGTCTTCATAATGGAACGCCGGACCATCTGGCGTGTAGCGGGCCATCGTCGTTTTCAGCCACTCTTCGTCATTGCGCTCCGGAAACTCCGGCTTGTAGTGCGCCCCACGGCTTTCATTGCGATGGTAAGCGCCAAGCGTAATGACGCGGGCGAGCTGCAGCATGTTGTACAGCTGGCGGATAAACGTCGCTCCTTGGTTGCTCCATCTCGACGTGTCGGTGACGCTGATGTTTTTGTACCGCTCCATCAGCTCTTGAATTTTCTCATCCGTCTTCAGCAACCGGTCGTTGTAGCGGACGATCGTCACGTTCGCCGTCATCCATTCACCGAGCTCTTTATGCAGCACATAGGCGTTTTCCGTGCCGTCCATCGCCAAAATGTTCTCCCATTTTTCCTGCTCCCGTTTCACATAGCTGTCGTATAACGTCGACGGCATCGCATCCGCCGATTTCTCGAGGCCGCGGATGTAGCGGACGGCGTTCGGGCCGGCGACCATTCCGCCGTAAATCGCCGACAGAAGCGAGTTTGCCCCGAGGCGGTTCGCGCCGTGAATCGAATAGTCGCACTCGCCGGCAGCAAACAACCCTTTGATGTTCGTCATTTGGTCATAGTCGACCCATAAGCCGCCCATCGAGTAGTGAACGGCCGGGAACACCTTCATCGGCACTTTGCGCGGGTCTTCGCCCATGAACTTCTCGTAAATTTCGATAATGCCGCCGAGCTTAACATCCAACTCTTTCGGATCTTTATGTGACAAATCCAAATACACCATGTTTTCGCCGTTGATGCCGAGCTTCAAATCGACGCAGACGTGGAAAATTTCCCGTGCGGCGATGTCGCGCGGCACCAAGTTTCCGTAAGCCGGATATTTTTCCTCAAGGAAGTACCACGGTTTCCCGTCTTTATACGTCCAAATGCGTCCGCCTTCCCCGCGCGCCGATTCGCTCATAAGGCGGAGCTTGTCATCGCCCGGAATGGCGGTCGGGTGAATTTGGATGAACTCGCCGTTCGCGTAGTAAACGCCTTGCTGATAGGCGATCGAAGCCGCTGAACCAGTGTTGATGACCGAGTTCGTCGATTTCCCAAAAATGATCCCCGGGCCGCCGGTCGCCAAAATGACGGCATCGGCTGGAAACGCTTTGATTTCCATGGACCGCAAATCTTGTGCGACGATGCCGCGGCAGATTTGCTCGTCATCCAAAACGACGCCTAAAAACTCCCAATGCTCGTACTTCGTGACGAGCCCGGCCACTTCATGGCGGCGCACCTGTTCATCAAGTGCATACAAAATTTGTTGGCCAGTCGTGGCTCCAGCATAGGCGGTCCGGTGATGCTGCGTCCCCCCGAAACGACGGAAATCAAGCAACCCTTCCGGCGTCCGGTTGAACATGACGCCCATCCGATCGAGCATGTAAATAATCCCCGGCGCCGCTTCACACATCGCTTTGACCGGAGGCTGGTTCGCCAAGAAGTCCCCGCCATAGACGGTGTCGTCAAAATGCTCCCACGGCGAGTCGCCTTCCCCTTTCGTGTTGACCGCTCCGTTAATGCCGCCTTGGGCACAGACGGAGTGAGAACGCTTTACCGGAACGAGCGAAAACAGTTCGACAGGCACTCCTGCTTCGGCGATTTTAATCGTGGCCATCAAACCGGCCAGCCCACCGCCAACAACGATGATTTTCCCTTTTTTCATAGCTACTCACTCCCTAATAGATTGCTGCTTTTGCTTGCATGCCGCACGTTTTGCCTTGCCGGCCCGCCATCGACCAAGCGATCGTTCGGCGAACGGCTAAGACGCGATCTGTCACGAGCCAACGCAGCAGTTCATCGTCGAATCATTCCCTAGGAATGGAACGCTTGTCTTACGCAAACGCCAAGATGGCGCGAATGCCGACAATGGAAAGCGCGATGAAAATGATCATCGTAATGTACGTAAATACTTGCTGCGAACGAGGGGACACCGTCAACCCCCAGCTGACGCAGAACGACCATAAGCCGTTGGCGAAGTGAAAGACCGTGGACAAGATTCCAACAATATAAAATCCGAGCATAAACGGATTGTCGACAATGTTGGCCATCATATCGTAGTTCACTTCGGCGCCGAATGCGGCTTGCACCCGCGTTTCATACACATGCCAGACGACAAAAATCAATGTAATGATGCCGGTGATCCGCTGAAGCATGAACATCCAGTTGCGAAAATAGCCGTACTGGCGAGTGTTGAATTTGGCTGTAAACGCGATATAAATGCCGTATACAGCGTGGAACAACAATGGAAGGAAAATAACAAAAATTTCAAGAAAATAGCGGAACGGCAAGTTTTCCATAAACGCCGCCGCCCGGTTAAACGCTTCCGGCCCACGGGTCGCAAAATGGTTGACGACCAAGTGCTGCACTAAAAAGATGCCGACGGGAACAACCCCCAGCAGCGAATGGAGCCGGCGATAGTAAAACTCGCGATTCCCTGCCATTATGTAAACCCCCTTCAATTGAATAAAAAATATGTCCCTCTCGCTCGCCATGCGGAAACGAAAACGCCTTCCATTCCCTTATTCGCTTTGTCACATTCATTGTACTCCCACATTGTACAAGCGTCAAGAAAACACTGCCACAAAATGTTCAAACATTCTCATAGTTGCGCCACCTTAGGAAAGAGGATGCACTCCGGCAGCAATTCAGCTATAATGGGGAAATGGATAGAAAGAGGGGAAAACGATGAAACAGCCACCATTAGAGGATCAATATCAAATGTTTGGGTCGATTGCGCTTTCCGCATTCGGGGCTGAGCTGCTTCGCCATTCGCTTCTTCCCGAGCTGCTTGGCAAAGATGCCGCTTCGCTGCTGTACTGGGCCGGCAAACAGCTGGCACGGCGCTACCCGCTCGGAACGCTCGATGACGTCGCCGTATTTTTTGAACGGGCGGGCTGGGGGGAGCTATCAACCGGCGAAGAGCGAAACGACGAACTATATATCGAGCTGTCAGGCCCCATCATCGCCGCCCGCTTTTCCTTGTACGGCAGCTGCTCGTTCCAGCTTGAGGCTGGATTTCTCGCCCAGCAAATCGAACAACAAAAGCGGTTCGTCACCGAAGCGGTCGAACTGCCGCCAAAGCGGGACGGCAAAGCGCGCATTTTGGTGAAATGGGATCGGAAGCAGGCGATCGAATGAAATGTAGGCAACAGGCGCCCGCTCGCAAAACGGGCGCCCGTTCAGCCATTATTCATGCAGTTTTTCATAGATTTTCTCCGCCACCGCTCGCGGAATGTTCGCCCGCTGCAACTCTTCCACCGTCGCCTCTTTCATCTTTTTCACAGAGCCGAAATAATTCAAGAGTGCTTTTTTCCGCTTTTCCCCGACGCCGGGGATGTCATCAAGCACGGAATGGAACATCGTTTTCTGCCGCGTCTTTCGGTGAAACATAACGGCAAACCGATGCACTTCATCCTGGATGCGCTGCAATAAATAAAACTCTTGGCTTTGCCGGTCAAGCGGCACGACATCCGGCGGGTCGCCGGCCAAAAGCTCTGATGTGCGATGTTTTTCGTCTTTCGCCAATCCAGCCAGCGGCACATCCAGTCCAAGTTCGTTTTCGAGCACATCCCGCACCGCCGACAAGTGGCCTTTGCCGCCGTCGATAATGATCAAATCGGGAAGCGGCAATCCTTCTTTCAACACGCGCGTATAGCGGCGGCGCACGACTTCGCGCATCGTTTCATAATCGTTCGGCCCCGCGACCGTTTTCACCTTATATTTCCGGTATTCTTTTTTCGCCGGCTTGCCATCGAGGAAAACGACGAGCGCCGAGACCGGATCGGCCCCGTAAATGTTCGAGTTGTCAAACGCCTCGATGCGGCGCGGCGCCGGAATGCCAAGACGCTCTCCGAGACGTTCGACCGCTTTGATCGTCCGTTCTTCGTCCCGCTCGATGAAATAAAATTTTTCTTTCAGAGCAATGGCCGCGTTTTTGCTCGCCAGCTCAACAAGCTCTTTTTTCTTCCCTTTTTTCGGCTGGACGACGGCAACGCCGAGCAATTCGCGGGCGAGCTCGCCGTCAATGTCGGACGGGAGGACGACTTCTTTTGGCTTCAAATGATGCGCTTTCGCATAAAACTGACCCAAAAACGTAAGCATTTCCTCATCCGGGTCTTGGTAAAGCGGGAAGATCGACACGTCGCGCTCAATCAGCTTCCCTTGGCGAAGGAAAAACACTTGCACGCACATCCAGCCTTTGTCGTACGCATAGCCGAATACATCGCGGTCGATGAAGTCGTTGAGCATCATTTTTTGCTTTTCCATCGTCATCTCAATCGCCGCGATTTGATCGCGGTATTCTTTCGCCCGTTCAAACTCGAGCGTTTCCGCCGCCTCGTGCATTTTCTCGGCCAACTCCCGCTTCACGTCTTCATACCCGCCGTTTAAAAAGCGGACGATTTGTTCAACCATCGCCTTATTTTGTTCGTCCGACACCGGGTGGACGCACGGGGCGAGGCATTGGCCCATATGGTAATACAAACAGGCGCGCGAAGGCAGCGTCGAACATTTGCGGAGCGGATATAAGCGGTCGAGCAGCTTTTTCGTTTCGTTCGCCGCCTGCACGTTTGGATACGGGCCGAAATATTTGCCGCCGTCTTTTTTCACTTTGCGGGTGATAAGCAGGCGCGGATGCTTTTCTGCGGTGATTTTAATAAACGGGTAGCTTTTATCATCTTTCAGCATGACGTTGTATTTCGGATCATGCTTTTTGATCAAATTCATCTCCAAAATGAGCGCCTCGGCGTTTGACGAGGTGACGATGTATTCGAAATCAGCGATCTCCTCAACAAGCCGCTGCGTCTTGCCGTCATGCGTCCCGGTAAAATACGAGCGGACGCGCGCTTTCAGCGACTTCGCTTTGCCGACGTAAATGACCGTTCCGTGTTTGTCTTTCATCAAATAGCAGCCCGGCTGCTCCGGCAGCACAGCCAATTTTTCTTTCAGCCGCTCGTTCATTGGCCATCACCTCACTGCTCCATCAACCCATTCGTACAGCGTAATCGTCCCATACACCGGATCAGCAAGCAAACTGGAACGATACGTTTTCATTTTGCGCACATGGCAGGAAACATCGATCCCTTGAGCCTCGAACCCTTGGACAACGTGATTGGTCATATATATCGCAGCATGGCGGTAGTTTTCTTTGTCTTGCAAAAAGAAGGAAAAATGGAGCACGTCTTTATGTGGAAAGGGCACGTTCAAATAGTCTAGGACGCGCGTCTCTTCCCACGTATATACCACAAACGGCTGCCGTTTGTCACGCAAATCGTCCGCAAGCTGATACACTGCTGGCGGCGTCTTTGCCTGCTCGCGCAACAGCCCGATGCCGATTGTAGACTGCAGCATCACCACTGCCGCGGCAAGAACAAACCGCCATGTCCGGGGCGCGGCCAGCAGCCGCCCCCACACGAAAACGAGCGCAATGTGAACGAGCGGAAGGAGATGACGCGGCTTGTCAATGTTTTGTCCGAAAAGCGCCCACAAAGCATACAGCAACGCGGAAACGACAAGCGGGCGCGGAAGCCCCAACCGCCCCGCGCGCCAGGCGATGGCGCCGACCACTGCATAGGCAGCCAGCAGCCAAGCATTTCGGCTGGCCATGCCGGTCCAAAGAAAGTTGTCAAGGACAAAGCGGCACACCCGCTCCCAAAATGGAAGAGGGCTCGCCGCCGCCGTTCCCCCCCAGTCGCTGAAATGACCGACAACAAACGCAAAGCCAAGCTTGAAAAACGGCCAAAGGCCGCCTTCCGTCGCCGCGACCGCTGCCACCCAAACAAATTGAAAGGCGGCCGCCGCCAACAGCGATGCCGCCACGCGGCCGAGGCGGCGGTGCGTTTTCCAGTCTTCATGCCAAAGCAACAATAACGCCGAGGCAAAGGGGATGTACGATAGGCGAACCCCCATGAGGATGCTGAATAACGCCATCGGCAGCAGCTGCGCGGTCCATGCCATTCGCCGCCGCGCCCATTCCACGGCCCAGATGTACCACCAAAGCACGCCGAGCGCCGCACCGTCTGACATCGGTCGGGCGGAGGCAAGAAGCACATAGCTTGAAGAAAGCACCGAAAGCGCCGCCCATAACGCCGCTGGACGCGGCATATGCCGAGCAAGCAGCAAAACGATGGGAAAGGCGGCGGAAAACAACACGAGCACATTCAAGATCGAAAGCGCTTTGGCCGGATTGGCAATGAAAGCGTGCACCGCCATGCCCCCGAGGACGAAATACGGATAGCCTGGGAAATGCGGCTGCATGGCTAACACATCATAGCGCCTAAGCGCCAAGGCAAAATCGACTTCATCCCATGTGGCCGCATACGGGCTCGCCCAATACAAACAGGCGCCAACCAACAAAGAGGCCGTTCCGACACCAAAGCCAATCCAAAAGCGGTCGCCGAACCGTTTGTTCACCGTGTTCCCCTCCAAAGAAAAAGTACAAGGCGCAGCGGCCTTGTACGTTACATGACGTTTTTTGCTTTTTCCTCCAAAGCGGCAATCGCCGGTTTCTCGACCACAGCGCTCTTTTGACCGCGGCGGCTCGTCACCAGCAAATACACGACGGCGAAGTAGCCGATATAGGCGATCACTTCTTCAAGCGACGGCATCGCTGAATAGCCAAACAACGCTTTTAAAAAGACGCCGACTTCGCCGGAAAAGACGGGGGCGACGCCATGATCGCGCACGTAATGTTCGTAGTCAATCGGATGTTCTGGAAGCAGCCATGTCAAATCATATACGTGCGGCATGACGCTGCCGATGAGCCCAATGTCCTGCATCATCGAAATGGCTTGCACGAGCAGGCCAGCGGCGATCAAGACGATAAAAGCTCCGGTTACTTTAAAGAATGCTTTCAGCGGAATGCGCATCGTTCCTTTAAAGAAGAAGTAGCTGACCAAAGCGGCAATGGCAATGCCTGTCGCCGCTCCCCAGCCTTGTATGGCCGCGCCGATGTTGCCGTGCGTGATGGCAGCGAAGAAAAAAACGGTTTCCACTCCTTCGCGCAGCACGACTAAAAACGAGTGAATGACCATGCCGGCGACATTACCGGCGGTAATAAACTGGTCCATTTTCCCTTCAACGTTTTGTTTCATGTCCCGGCTATGCTCGGCCATCCAAAACACCATCTGCGTCAAGAGCAACGCGGAGACGATCATGATGCCGATTTTTAAGTAGATTTCACTGCCCATCGCGGCAAATCCCGTGAACACGACTTGAAACAAAATGGCCACCCCGATGCTCGCCAACACGGCCAAACCAGCACCAAGCCATACGTACTTCGTGTATTCGCGGTGATCGACACGTTTCAAATACGATGTAATGATGCCGACGATCAGCAGCGCTTCCAGCGCTTCACGAAACGTAATGAGCAGCGCTTGGACTTCCATGTCTCCGCCTCCCCTTATATTTGGACTAAGCCCGTTTCCGACGCCGCACATAAATGAGAGCCGCGCCGAGAACCACAATAACGATGACAACGAGCGGAATCCAGTTTTTTACTTTAGACAAATCGGTCCACTCTTTCTTTTGCACTGCATCCGGCTTTTCTGCAGCGTTTTCCGAAAAATGGCCGACTTTTAGGCTTTTCAGGCCGAATTGCTTCTGCAGCGTTGTTAAAATCGTCTCTTTGCTTTTCTTAAACACGTTGATATCCGATTTTTTCTCGCCGACACCGAACAGCCCCGGGTTGCCAAGCGACTGAAGCGCCTTGTCAAACTCGGTGCGCAGCTGTTTATCAAGTGCAGGGTCTTTCCCTTGGATGACCGGCGACAGCGCTTCATACGTCGCAAACGCCTTCGCCAACAGCCGCTTGCTCGTGTCGTACTGATCAAAGTTTGCCTCAATATTGTCCAAACGGCGAGCGATATTGAGCACTAAAATGTTTTCCATGTCCTTGATCACCGTTTGACGGTCCTTCGCTTCGATGGCCGCAAGCACCGCCTTGGACGGCTCAGGTCCCATATGCATGTCGATTTCTTCTTTTACGGTTTCGAAAATTTCCTTCGCTGCAGCAAAGTTCGGCGGCTGCTCGTTCAACTTTTCTTTCATCTCTTTATACGCCTCAGCAACCGCCTCTTTGTTCGGGTCTCCATACGAATAGGCGAACGCTTTCAGCGGAATGAGATTGAGAATAATGATCACTGCTATGTAAAAAAAGAAACGAAACGATTTCACGTTCCCTTCTCCCTCCATCAAGATCAATGATAATCATTATCATACTTATTGTCAATAAAAAATCATCCATCGTCGAAAAGGCTGGTGAAAAAACGATCATCTTCCTCAATCCATCGTTCTCGACTAGAGAGAAGAACAGGATTGACAAGATTTCTCAAGTTGAGAAGTACCGTTGTGGAGTCTCATATCCCATGACATCACCTGCCTTCTAAGCACGAACTGCCTTACGAGCAATGGCGCGCCCGCTCTTGGGAGCGCCCATGCCCTTCTCGATCGACGGCCACCTTTTTCACCGGGCGGCGCATTTCCTTCCAGATGGCCGGGATGACCGCGGTCATATAGGCGGTGAATTTGATGAACGAACGGCCCGTCGTCCGCACTTGATAGCGGATCGGCACTTCTTTCAAGCGAAACCCTTTGCGCACCAAGTTGAGCGTCAGCACTTGGGCGTAGTTGTAATCGTGGATGATTTCCGCCTCCTCCATCGCGTGGCGCGAAAAGGCGCGCATCCCCGACTGTCCGTCATACAGCCGCTGTCCTAGAAGAAGCGACTGCAGCCAAGTGAACAAATAATTCCCAAGGCGGCGATGCCATTTCATGCCGCGAATCGTGCCAAGGAAGCGCGAGCCGATCGTATAGTCCGCTTCACCGGTGAAAATCGGCGCTAAAAGGTCAGGAATTTGTTCCGGCGGATATTCGTTGTCAGCATCGATCATCACGCCGATATCCGCGCCAAGACGGACACACTCTTCAAGCCCTCGCCGCACCGCCGCACCGAGGCCGCGGTTTTCCGGCAGGCGGCAAATGATATCGGCCCCCGCTTCTTTCGCTACTTCGGCCGTTCGGTCCGTCGATCCATCATCAATGACCAAGACGATGACCTCTACATCGGGATGAAAATGACGCGGAATGCGGCGGATGACATCTCCAATCGCTTCTTCTTCATTGTGCGCCGGCAAAAAGACGATGACGCGCTGCTTCTTCATCGCTCTCCTCCTTTCTCATCGCCTCGATCAAAACCGGACCACGGCTATGGCTCGGATACGGCGCGCCGAGCAAATAGGCGATCGTCGGCGCCAGCGAAACGAGGCTTTTTTTCTCATCGACTCGTTTTCCTGCCTCAATCGCCGGGCCGTATAGAAAAAACGGCACATACCGCTCCCCTTCATCGAGGTGGCCGTGGCCGCCGATGCCATCCGCTTGGCCATGGTCGGCGCAGACAATCAATGTCGCGCGCTCGAGCTCGCCCCGTTCCTCAAGCCAGCCGACAAACTCCGCGATCAACGCGTCGGCTTCTTCAATTCTTTCGATATACTCGTCATACAGCACACCGCGGCTATGGCCGGTCTGGTCGGTGGCGATCAATTGCACGACAAGCAAGTCCGGGTGCTGCTCTTCCACAATGCGTTTCGCCCGCTCGATGATATAACGGTCGGCGAGGTCGTTCGGCATGACAGCCGTCACCGTTTCGACATCGTCGCCGAACGAATCGACCAAATGAGCGATGCCAAGCAAGCGGCCTGTTTTCCCTACTTTGCGGAGCGAGTCGAAGATCGTTTCCACTTTCGCTCCGAGCTTCCATACCATATTCGAGCGAATGCCGTGCTCAAACGGATACGTCCCCGTCAGCATCGAGGTGAAGCAGACGACCGTGCGCGCCGGATAGACGGTTTCCATTTGCGCAAATTCCGTCCCTTGCGCGCGCAGCCGCTTTAAAAACGGGGCGTTGGCCGCTTCAAACCGGTCTTTGCGCATCCCATCAATCACGATGACATACACTTTGTCACTGACCGGCGCGGTGGGACTCGGCACATTGTTCGTATAAGTCGGAATGATCTCCGGCTGCCAGTCGAACAAATTCCGATGCAAAATCCATGAAAACAGCCACACCCCAGCGGCAAACAGCCAAAGCGCCCCGCACAGCGGCGCCAAAGCCGCTCCTTGATCGATCTGCTGCGAAGCGTATTCCCATACGGACAAAAGAAGAAAACATTTTGGCAGCTGCTCTTGGGCGTTGCCGCTGGTCGAATCGCTGTTTTTCAGCACCAGCTTCCAAAAGCGGGTGAAATTCCACCACGACGTGCCGATGCGCAAATGGTAATACAGCGTCCCCCAAAAAAAGACGGTAAAGAAAAAGTAAAGCCCCGACGCCAACAACAACAACGACGCATCAGCGAACGACCAAACGATGAGAAACACGACATAAGGGATCCATAAATAATTGCGCAAAAACAGTGGATAATCGTACACATAATAGACAACAAACAACGGCAGCACCGCCGTCAGGCCAATCAGCCATGTCCATGCATGGCCGCCCATAAGATCAGCGGCATGGTAGATGCTCATCGTTCCCACGACAAAAATCGGCGTGAACGGCTTTCCTTCATTCAGCAAATTCCAGCAGCGCGCCGCGATTTTTTCGAATCGTGATGCTTCTTTCATCGCCTCTCCCTTTCCTTTCTCCATACGCTCCGCACCGCCTGCCAGTCGGACCGCCAAAACCACAATACCGCGGCACCAGCGGCGTAAGAAAACAGAAATTTAAAGGCATGTGTCAACACCGCGGCCATATACGCCACATCCCACGGTGCACCAACCGTAGTTAAGGCAAACCCCATCACCGCCTCATACGTTCCGAGTCCACCGGGAGCGATTTGGGCAATTTGTCCGGAAACGGTCGCGCTGTTTGCCCACACCGCCTGTCCAAAAGAAAGCGGTATACCGACCGCTTTGGCGATCACACCTATGACTGCCGCCTCACACAGCCAGCTCGCCGCCACCGCCCCGACCATCGCCGCGCCGCTCCAGCCGTGAAATACGCTCCGCCATCGCCGCCATAACCGATCGAGGCGGAGCGGACGGCGAAACACGATCACGGTCAGCACGAACCCGGCCGCAACGGCCGCTGCCAAGAGAGAAATGCGGGGAATGTAATGCATATACGCATACATCCCGATGACAGTCAATCCACCAAGCACCGCCATATCAAGGAGCCGCATCACCGCCACCGATTCAATGGCCTCGCTGGCTGAAACACCGGGCTGGCGGGCAAGCAAAGCCATACGCACAGCATCACCGATTTTCACTGGGGCTAGATGGTTAACAAACAAACTAAGCAGCACGGCACGCCAATAAACAGAGAAGGCGATTGGCTTTCCGACATATCGCTTCCACGCCCACGCCCGCAGCCAAAACGACAAGCCATATACGAAAGCAGCGGCAGCCATCTCGATCGGGCGGCTGACTAGCCTGGATAGATGATGGAGCATCTGCCGGCCGTCAAAGCAGCGGTATGTCAACCAAGCGGAAAAGAAAAGAAGCGCGAGCCCAGCTGCTTGCAACGCCGCTTTAGCCGCCGGTTTACCGCTCATATTCGCGCGCCCACGCCACCGTGCGGGCGAGCCCTTCGGCAAACGCCACCTTCGGCTTGTAACCAAACGCCCGCTCCGCCTTCGTGATGTCCGCCCATGTCGCTTTCACATCGCCTTTCCGCTCCGGCGCGTGCACGATTTTCAGATCGGGAAAGTGCTTCCGCAACTCAGCGAGCAGCTGCTCCATGGTGACGGGCGCCCCGGCGCCCAAGTTGAACACTTCGCTTCGCCCACCGCTGCGGTGAAGTGCTGCGATCATGCCCTCCACAATATCATCGATGTACGTATAATCACGCGCCGTTCCTTTGCCATATACGACAATCTCCTCGCCCGCCAGCAATCGGCGCAAAAACGTGCCGATCGCCATATCCGGACGACCCCACGGCCCGTAAACGGTGAAATAGCGAAAAATCGTCATTTGATAACCATATAAATGAGCATAAGCATGACAAAACGACTCCGCTCCGTATTTCGCCGCCGCATACGGCGAAACGACGCGGCCGTCAGCCATCTCTTCCCGGAGCGGGACGTTGCCGCGGTCGCCGTACACCGATGACGATGAGGCAAACAGCACATGCGCCACCCCCGCTTCCCCCGCCGCCGCCAAAACGTTCACCGTCGCCTTAATGTCATAATCGATGTAAGCGAGCGGATGCGCCAACGAATACGGCACGCCCGGCAGCGCCGCCAAATGGTAGACGACATCGGGGCGAAACTGGCTGAACCAACGCTTCGTCGCTTCCCCATCAAGCAAGTCGAAGCGGGCAAGCGGCACCCGGCCGCCGGTGAGCGCGTGAAACTGCCGCTCCTTCCGCTCAACAGGATAGTACGGATGAAAACAATCGATCGCTGCCACTTCATGACCTTGTTCATGCAGACGAGCGGCCAAATGACTGCCAATAAATCCGGCTCCTCCAGTGACAACAATTTTCAACGGTTTCACCCCATTACAAAATGGACTATCCATCAGCATCTTACCACAGCCGCTCGGAAAAGTCGCGGCGCCATGAAAAAAACCAAACGTTTCCGGACAGACGGCTGCCCTGAAGGCACACAAGCTGCCTGACATCCACCATCGAGCACTCTGCCGACATCAAATCCGCTGCCTCCTTCGTCATACAAGAGGGTGTCCCAAAAGGATCGGGACACCCTTTTATAGGTATAAAACAATCATTAAGAAACAATATGTTGTGCTTTGTTAAGGAAAATTACCCTTTTGGGTCATCCCCTTGTTTGCTAGGTTATTTCGCTTTTTCAATCACTTGTTGCAGGGCGGCTTCAATTTGCGGCAGCCATTTGTCACCCTCAGCTTTGTTTTTTGCCTTTGCCGCCTCTAGGTAGCGTGTCGCCTGTTCGTTCAAGTCGGTGTATGCTTTGTCGCCAAGCAGCGTTTTGATATCCTGTTCGATCATGTTAATAAAGAGCGCGCCTTCTAAGGCGGTGATCACCGACTTGTCTTGCCCCCAATTTTCTTTGCTTTCTTCATATTCGTGAAGCGCCACTTTCGCCCATCCGCGCACGAACGCATGGTTCACCGCTTTCGGATCGAGCGTTTTGACATCGGTTTGCAGGTCAAACTGTTTCAAAATGTAGTCCGCCTCCTCCGCGGCATGCCGTTTCATATACGGATAGACGGACTGATAAAACGCCCAGCCTTCCGCCTGCTCCACTTTGGCTTCTTCGGCGTTTTCCTTGGCCGCAGCCGCCGCCTTCGCCGCATAGCCGTGCGGCAGCGCTCCGCTCGCTAAATAGAATGTTTTCATCAATGTTTTGTCCACGACTTGCTTGCCGAGGGCAAATGAGAGCGCATCATCGTTTTGGACCGCTTGCTCCATTTGGGCAAACGCCCCGTTGATCGCGTCAACCAACTTCGTTCCGTAAGCCGCATCGCGCTTTTCCACGGTCGACTGCAAAATCGCGTAAAAGGTTTTGGCTTCCTTAAGCTCTTCCTTTACTTCTTCCTTATTGGCCCAATGTTCTTCTGCTTCGGTAAACTCATGCTTGATCGTCGTGTAAAACACTTTTTGCATCAGCTTGTCAAAAATTTGCTTGACAACCAACGGCTCAAGCGACCCGTCTTTGCCGGCGGCCAGTGCGTTGGTAATATGTTGGTCAAGCGTATCTTCAAATTCCGCGTCACGTTTTTGTACAAGCGACTGCAGCTTTTCTTTGTAGATGCTCTCCACTTTGCCGAAGTCGACCGCCCCGCCTTGCTTCGCCTTCTCAAGCTCCGCGAGCGCTTCGCTGAACGCTCCCGCATAATCGACTTCCGCTTCTTCCTTCTCGTTCTCCGTCTTCTCTTCCTCTTTCGGCTTTTCTTGTTTTTCCACAGCCGTTTGGTTGCTGCTTTCTTTTTCTGTTCCCGCCGTCTGTTTGCTCTGGCCGCACGCGCCAAGCGCCAACGCCGCGGCGGCAAACACGGCGAGCCACTTCCATTTCAATGACATTATGTATCCCCCCGTTCACACATCCAAAAAATGATAATCAATATCAATACAATAAGATTATAAGAGAAAATGAATTTCAATGTCAACACATGATGAAAAAGAGAGGACTCCCTCGTTGCCGGTCCTCTCTTTCGCAATCAATCAAACTTTAATCACATTAGGGAAAAATTCGTGGCCCACAACCTCTCCCTGAATGGAGGAAGAGGAAGGAGTGTTCAAGTGCAACAACGGGAATAACAGCTCCGCCACTCGATACGCCTCTTCCAGATGCGGGTAGCCGGACAAAATGAAGTAGCGGATGCCCAGCTGCTCATACTCGCGAAGACGCTCGGCCACGGTTTCCGGATCGCCGACGAGAGCCGTGCCCGCACCCCCGCGCACCAATCCTACCCCAGCCCATAGATTTGGACTGATCTCCAACGAATCCCGCTTTCCGCCGTGCAGCTGTCGCATCCGTTGCTGTCCCACCGAATCGTAACGAGCAAATACCCGTTGCGCCTCTTCAATCGTCCGGTCATCGACATATCGAATCAATCGCTCTGCCGCTTCCCATGCTTCTTTTTCCGTCTCACGAACGATAATATGGAGACGAACGCCAAATTCGATTTTTCTGCCTTCTTGACGAGCAAGCTCCCTTACCCGTTCGATTTTGTCTTTCACCTGTTCAGGAGGCTCGCCCCAGGTTAAATACACATCCGCATGGCGCGCCGCAACCCGTTGGCCGGCATCCGACGATCCGCCAAAAAAGATGGGCGGATACGGCTTTTGCACCGCTGGAAATAGCAGTTTGGCTCCCTTGACCGACACATGTTTTCCACTCAACGTCACTTCTTCTCCTGCAAGCAATCGACGCCAAATCGTCAAAAACTCGGCCGTTGCCTCATATCTTTCGTCATGGGACAAAAACAACCCATCCCCTGCCAGCTCAACGGGATCGCCACCGGCGACGACATTCACGAGCAGCCGGCCATCGGAAATCCGATCGAATGTGGAAGCCATGCGGGCAGCCAACGTCGGCGTCATCAATCCGGGACGGACAGCGACAAGAAAGCGCAAACGGTCGGTTTCAGCCGCCAATGCCGAAGCGAGCAGCCAAGGATCTTCGCACGATTTGCCGGTTGGAATGAGCACGCCCGTATATCCTAAGCGGTCGGCTGCTTGGGCGACTTGTTTGAAATAGCTGTATTCTGGGGAGCGACCACCTTTTGTCGTCCCTAAATATCGGCCGTCGCCATGAGAAGGGATAAACCAAAGCAACTCCATCTTTTTTCCTCCTTATCCAATCACGGTTTTTTCGGTTGCACAGGAAATGGATTGAAAGACCTCTTCCATCCGCGACAACAAATCGTCAGAAAGCACAAGGCGACCTTCGTCATCATGCCCCAACGTCCAATCCAAAATAAAGACGCCATGCAAGATTTCCCGCGCGCCCAAAATGGAGAAAATCGGTTTGAGCGCGTATTCGAGAGCCAACAGATGAGCAATGGTTCCCCCCGTGACAATCGGCACAACCAGCTTCCCTGCAAACGCCTTTTCCGGAAGCAAATCCAAATACGCTTTTAAAATGCCGGTGTAACTCCCTTTATACACTGGACTTAACGCAATGACCGCTCTCGACTGGCGGATCCAATCATGTGTTTCGGCGATCGGCTCACTCGATGAATGAGCATAAAGCAGATCTTCAGCCGGCAAATCGCGCAATCGGATGAAATGCACCGTGTGGCCGAGCTGTTGCAATTGCTCGCTCACCCATTCAGCCACCCGATTCGTTTTCGAGGTGTGCGACGGGCTTCCAGAAATAATGGCCACCGTTGTCATTTGTTTCCCTCCCACATTCTTTTTTTGCCCCCGTCGTCCTTGACATCCCTTTTGCCCCTTTGGCGGGCGTTGTTCAAGGGGATCCGGCTTTTACAACGCCCCGTCATGTTCAGTAGAACGGCTTGTATTCATGAACTGTTAATGTTACTGGATTACTTTATTGTTCCTTTATGACGACCACAGCATCTTTCGCTTTGACCCGTTTTGAGATCAACCCGGCTTCATAAAAACGATCTGCAATGCGCTGCTGGGCGTCGATCACCTCCTTCGTCAGCGGAAACACACCATATCCTCTTCGGCTCAACGTCCGTTTCCAAATTTCTTCGCCAATTTTCGTTTCTTTGGCCAATAGTTTGGCGGCTTCATCTGGAGAAGAGTGAATTTCTTGATGGACTTTGTTCAGCTGTGCAATGACAGTCTGAGCTACATTGGCATACTGTTTCACATACTCATTCCGCCCCACGATAAATCCATATTGTTTTGGAAGTCCTTTCGCATCAATCAAAATGCGCGCCCCGCCGTTCACTTCGGCATCAGCCAAGAACGGATCCCAAATGACCCAAGCGTCAACATCACCTCGCTCAAACGCAGTTCGCGCTTCAGACGGTTGCAAATACACGGGGGTAATGTCGTTGAGTGTCAATCCAGCTGTCTCCAACGCCGTCAATAACGTATAATGGGCGCTTGACCCTTTGCCGAAAGCCACTTTTTTGCCCTTCAAATCCGCCACCGTATGAATCGACGATGTTTTCGGCACGATGATCGCCCGCGCGACTTCCGGTTCATAGGCAAGATACACCAACTGTGAATCCGGATTGGCCTGCGCCAACACAGCGGGCGCTCCTCCGACATAGCCGATGTCAATCTGTCCTGCATTCAACGCTTCAAGAAGGGGGGGACCGGATTGGAATTCAAACCATTTTACTTGAACGCCATGCTTTTGCAATTGTTTTTCCAAGTACCCCTTCTCTTTCAAAAAGAGAGAAAATGATGATTTTTGAAAGCCAACGTGCAATTCTTTCGGCCAAGAATCCGTCGATGCCGACTGTTTAGGAGAAGACAAGGAAGCAGAACGTTCTTGGCCGCAAGCTGCCAACAACAGGAATGCACTCAACACCGAAAACAAAAGGAGCCTTCTTTTCACTGTCTATAGCGCCCTCCTTTTTTCACTCATCGAAGACGCGGCGATGACTTTCTCATCAGATTCTGCGCTTAAAATGCGGCGCAAAATCGTATCGACCAAATCAGCAAACGCCGCATCGCCGCGCTGACGCGGCCGCGGCAAGCGCACAGGCAAATCAAGCGCGCATTCCCCGTCCTCAATGAGCACGACGCGGTCCGCCAACATCACTGCTTCATCAACATCATGCGTGACCAACAAAGCCGTAAAGCGTTGTTCCCTCCATAATCGTTCGATCAGCCGCTGCATTTCAATTCTCGTTAACGCGTCAAGCGCACCGAGCGGTTCATCAAGCAATAACAACTGTGGACGGCTGATCAATGCGCGGGCGAGCGCCACCCGTTGACGCTGGCCGCCGGATAACACCGATGGCCAATCATTCGCGCGGTCTGCCAAACCGACTTGTTCGAGCACTGTGATTGCTTGTTCTTTCCAGTCACCTTTCAAGCCGAGGCCGACATTGTCGATGACGCGCCGCCATGGCAACAGACGAGCGTCTTGAAACATGACGCGAGCTGCTGTATTCAACCCATGAAGCAACTGTCCATCCAGCTGAATCATGCCGGAAGTCGGCGTCTCCAATCCAGCAGCCAAGCGCAATAGTGTGCTTTTTCCGCAGCCGCTGCGACCAATAATGGCGATAAACTCCCCCGGTTTGACCGTTAAATCAATGCGGCGCAACACTTGTTGATCGCCAAACTGTTTGGCCACTTGCGCAAATACGAGCTCTGCTCCTCGTCCTGTTTCCATCTCTCGCTCTCCTTTCCCACTCCGTTTATGTCAGTTACCGATTTTGATAGTTGACATTCCAGCGAAGCCAACGTTTTTCCAAAAAACGGGCAATGCTGTCTGCGAGCTTGCCAAACAGCGCGTAAAGCAAAATACTGAACACAACGACATCTGTTTGCATAAATTCACGTGCATTCATGGCCAAATACCCGATGCCGCGGTCAGCAGCGATCGTTTCCGCGACGATGAGCGTCAACCACATAATGCCCAGCGCATAGCGCAGCCCGACCAAAATCGACGATAACGCGCCCGGCAGCCAAATGCGCCAAAAAAGCTGCCATGGTCCAAGTCCATAGACGCGCCCCATTTCAAGCAAACCAGCATCGACATTGCGGATGCCATGCAATGTGTTGACATACATCGGAAACAGCACACCTAGCGCAACAAGAAATACTTTCGCCTCCTCCCCGATGCCAAACCATAAAATGACGAGTGGAATCATCACTAAATGCGGAATATTTCGAATCATCTGAATCGATGTATCCAACCAACGTTCCGCCGGACGAAACACCCCGTTGAGCAAGCCGAGCAGAAATCCGATTGATCCCCCGATCGCAAATCCAGTCAGAGCTCGCCAGAAACTAATGGACAAATGCTGCCATAGCTCTCCTTTTGATGCGAGATTCCAAGCAGCAGCGATCACATCGGTCGGTGCCGGCAGCACCCGCGAAGACAACCAACCAGCTTCTACAGCCGCTTGCCATGCCACAAGCAGAGCAACAGGCAACACCCATGGCACCGCCTTCCCCCAAGTCCATTCTGTCCATCTCGACGATTTCATCGCGTTCCCCCTCCGCATTCCTAGTGTGGTTTCTCATCCAAGCTGCCGCCGTCCTGCGTCCTTGTTGACGGATGACGCTGCGAACGAAGCCAGCCGATGACTTTTTGTCACGAATCACCCCCCGTTTTCCCTTCCCATTCCGTCTCCGCTTCATTTGGCTTCACGCCAAACCGCTTCGTTTACATCGATTTTCTTTGGCAACAACCCTAGCTGGCGAAATTGATCTGCAATCGTTTGCTGCTGGGTGATGACCTCGTTTGTGATCGGTTCCAAGCCATATGTCCGGCGTTTGGATGCGACTTCAAGCGCCGCTTCATCAATGCCGAGTTCCGGCGCCAAAAACTTTGCCACTCCTTTCGGATCGCGGTTTGCCCACTGGTCGACTTTCTTCAGCTCCTCTAAGATGACATGCACGACATCGGCATGATTTTGCGCAAACGAACGCGAAGCGAAGAAAAACTCACGGTTCGCTACCAATCCTTGGCCGTCAGCGAGCACTCGAGCCTTTCCTCCCTTTTCAGCGGCGGCGTAAAACGGGTCCCAAATGGCCCACGCATCAACGCTCCCCTGCTCAAATGCAGCGCGAGCATCGGCTGGTGGCAAATAGACCGGCTGAATGTCAGAAAGTGTCAATCCCGCTTTTTTGAGCACCTGCACAAGCAAATAATGGACATTCGATCCTTTGTTTAACGCCACCTTTTTCCCTTTCAAATCCGCCACTGTCTGAATGGACGAGTCCTTTTTGACTAAAATGGCCTCGGACACAGGATTGGGAGGTGACGTCGCTACATACAAGAGCGGTGTACCAGCCGCTTGAGCAAATACCGGCGGCGCTTCACCGGTATGGCCAAAATCGAGGCTTCCGGCATTCATCGCTTCCAACAGTTGAGGACCTCCCGGAAATAACGCCCATTGTACGGTGTAGCCTAATTTTTTCAGCCGTTTTTCCAAGTCACCACGCGCTTTTAACATGTTGAGTGTCCCGTATTTTTGATAGCCGATGCGGATGACTTTGCTAGATGGCGGAGAGGATGACGATGATTTGGCGTTCGCAGGCTCGTTATGTATTCCGCATCCAGATGCCATCGCCAGCCATAAAGTGACTGCTAACATTCCGCCCAATGTTTTCCAGAATACTTTGTTTTTCATGATCGCTTTTTCCTCCTTTGCTCATTTCTTGCAATGCTTTCACACACGTACGTGATCGTCATTCTTGATCTCCTTCTTAATTATGACTAAATAGACAGGAAAAGTATGAATAATAGGTGTAAAACAAACTTAACCACTAGGAATTGTTGGTTATAAATATAAAGAATTATCTGCCATCTGTCAACCATTTTTCAACAAAAAATAAAAATCCAGAGGAAGAGGCCTCTGGATTTTTCCTATGCCATCACTACACATGTTTGCCGACAAGCTGAGCAAGCGCCTCTTTCGGCTGATAGCCGATCGCTTTATCGACAAGTTCGCCGTTTTTGAACACGAGCAGCGTCGGGATGCTCATGACGCCGAACTTCGACGCTGTTTCCTGGTTTTCATCGACATTCACTTTGACGATTTTCACTTTGTCGCCCATTTCGCGGTCAAGCTCTTCCAGCACCGGAGCGATCATGCGGCACGGTCCGCACCATGGCGCCCAAAAGTCAACGAGCGTGAGGCCGTCTTTCGTTTCTGCGGCGAACGTTTGGTCAGTGGCGTTGACAATCGCCATATGGATTCCCTCCCATCTTCTTGAATGCTGCAAGCAAAGTATACCATGGAATGCATGTCGGCGCGAATGTTTTGCTTCGTTTCTACTATTCGCTTTTGCCGCGGAATTTATCCATCAAAAAACGGACGGCTGCAGCCGCCCGCGTTGTTCATTACGAATGCACTTTCAGTTTTTTGAACTCTTCGGTGAGGAGCGGAACGACTTCGAACAAATCGCCGACAATGCCGTAGTCCGCGACTTTAAAGATGTTGGCTTCCGGGTCTTTGTTAATGGCGACGATGACTTTCGAGTTGGACATCCCCGCTAAATGCTGGATGGCGCCTGAGATGCCGCAAGCGATGTAAAGGTCCGGCGTGACGACTTTCCCCGTTTGCCCGATTTGCAGCGAGTAGTCGCAATAGCCGGCATCGCACGCCCCGCGCGAAGCGCCGACCGCGCCGCCCAACACTTCGGCGAGCTCTTTGAGCGGCTTGAAGCCTTCGGCGCTTTTGACGCCGCGGCCGCCGGCGACGATCACTTTCGCCTCGGTCAAGTCGACGCCTTCCGCCGTTTTGCGGACGACTTCTTTGACAATCGCGCGCAAGTCTTTAATCTCGACGGCCAGCGCTTCCACGCTGCCTGTGCGCGACTCGTCGCGCTCAAGAGGCGCGATGTTGTTCGGACGCACCGTCGCAAAGATGATGCCGCTTGTCACGATTTTCTTTTCAAACGCTTTGCCGGAGTAGATCGGACGGGTAAAGACGATGTTGCCGCCTGCCTCTTCGACGGCGACGACGTCGGAAACGAGGCCGGCGTCGAGCTTGATGGCCAATTTCGGCGACAAGTCTTTGCCGAGCGCCGTATGGCCGAAGACGATGCCTTCCGGCTGCTCTTTGTCAATCACGGCTTTTAACGCTTGCGAATAGCCATCTGATGTATAAAATTTCAAATTCGGATGTTCGATGACGACGACGCGGTCCGCACCGCGGTAAATGAGTTCGTTCGCATGCGCCTGCACTTGGTCGCCGACGAGCACCGAGACGACTTCCCCGCCTTCGGCGATCGTTTTGGCCGCTGCAATGGCTTCAAACGAAACGTTCCGCAGCGATCCATCCCGCACTTCTGCTAAGGTCAATACTTTACGTGCCATGTTTCAGTCCCCCTATCCTTTGATTCCCCGTTGTGCTTCATCCGAACGCCGACAGCGGTTTCCGCTTATACCACTTTCGCTTCGGAGCGGAGCAGCTGAACGAGTTCCTTCACTTGATCGGCGATCTCGCCTTGCAAAATTTTGCCCGCTTCGCGCTTCGGCGGCAAGAACACTTCGATCGTTTTCGTTTTTGCTTCGACATCCTCTTCATCAAGATCCAGGTCGTCAAGCTCCAACTCGTCAAGCGGCTTTTTCTTCGCCTTCATAATGCCCGGCAGCGACGGATAGCGCGGTTCATTCAGCCCTTGTTGAGCGGTGACAAGGAGCGGCAGCGACGTTTCGATGATTTCCTCATCCCCCTCGACGTCGCGCACAACGGTCACTTTGCCGCCGTCGGCAATGTCGAGCTTCGTGATCGTCGTCACATACGGAATGCCGAGCAATTCCGCAACGCGCGGGCCGACTTGCCCGGAACCGCCGTCAATGGCGACGTTGCCGGCTAAAATCAAGTCCGGGTTTTTGTCTTTTAAGTATTCAGCGAGCACTTTCGCCGTCGTATATTGGTCTTGTTCTTCGACATCATCGTCAATGTTGATGAGCACCGCTTTATCGCAGCCCATGGCGAGCGCCGTGCGCAGCTCTTTTTCCGCTTCCTCGCTGCCGACGGTGACGACCGTCACTTCGCCGCCGTGTTTGTCGCGCACTTGAATCGCTTCTTCAATGGCGTATTCGTCGTACGGGTTGATGATGAATTCTGCACCTTCCTCGTTAATCTTGCCATTGACGATGGAGATTTTTTCTTCAGTGTCAAACGTCCGTTTCATCAACACAAAAATGTTCATGTCGTTCCCCTCCTCGGTTTGGTCGAACATTGTTTCATGTTCCAACATTCAGATATTTACAGGGATCATTTCCCTTTAAAGACAGGCGGCCGTTTTTCCAAAAACGCCTGCACGCCTTCTTTTGCATCCTCGGATACAAACACGCGGCCAAACCATTCCGCTTCCTCGCGCACTGCCTCGGCAAACGATTTTTCCTTCGCGGCGTTGAGCAGTTCAATCGTCGCACGGACGGAAAGCGGACTTTTGGCGGCAATCTTTTTCGCCAACGCTTTTGCTTCATCAAGAAGCCGCTCTTCCGGCACCGCCTTGTTGGCAAGCCCCCATTCAACCGCTTCGAGTCCGGTGATCGGCTCGCTCGTCCACATCATTTCCGCCGCTTTGCCAAAGCCGACGTAGCGCACAAGCCGCTGCGTGCCAGCAAATCCAGGGATGATGCCAAGCTGCAGCTCCGGAAGGCCGAGTTTGGCGTTTTCCGCCACCACACGAATGTGGCAGCTCATAGCCAGCTCCAACCCACCGCCTAATGCGGCGCCGTGAATCGCCGCAATGACTGGTTTGGAAAAGCGTTCGATCCGCTCCATCACGAGTTGGCCGTTGCGCGACAAGCCGGATGCCTCCTCGACGGAAGCGATGGACGTGAATTCTTTAATATCGGCGCCGGCTGAGAAAAACCGCCCCTCGCCATGAAGCAACACGACGCGCACGTCCGGGTCGGTCTCGAGCTCGTCCAACACGGTTGAAAGCTCTTTCAAAACCGCTGATGAAAGGGCGTTCGCCGGCGGCCGCGAAAACGTCACGACGGCGACGAACTCCTCTTTCGCCAAACGAAAAAAGTCCATGAAGCCTCTCCCCTTTCTGCCTTTCCTAACGTCCGGCGGCGCACCCTTTGACGAGCAGTTCGTACACCGGATCGGCGAGGGCGGCCAAGTCATACTTTTGCTCGTTCATCACCCACGTCGTCACCGTTTCATCCAGGGTGCCAAAGATCATTTGCCGAGTGAGCCGGACGTCTAAATCTTGGCGAAACTCCCCTTTTTCCATCCCCTCCATGATGATNTTTTCGGCGTACTTTTGATCGGCGAGGGCGGCCAAGTCATACTTTTGCTCGTTCATCACCCACGTCGTCACCGTTTCATCCAGGGTGCCAAAGATCATTTGCCGAGTGAGCCGGACGTCTAAATCTTGGCGAAACTCCCCTTTTTCCATCCCCTCCATGATGATGCGGTCGATGAGCCGCAAATATCCTTTCAGCACCTCATTGATGCGATGGCGCAGCTCTTTGTTCGACTGGCGCAGCTCAAGCTGCGTCACGACCGCCATATGCGGATCAGCGGCGAGGGCGGAAAAATGAGTTTTCACCAATACATACAATTTCTCTAGGGGGCTTGAAATTCCTTCTGTCTCTTGTTCAATTTTCTCGATGAACGCCCCCATCTTTTCCTGAAAAAGCGAAATTAAAATATCCTCTTTGTTTTTAAAATAAAGGTAGATCGTGCCGTCGGCGACACCGGCCTGCTTGGCGATTTTCGACACCTGTGCTTGATGGTAGCCGTGCTCGGCGATGACGACGACGGCAGCGTCAATGATTTGCTTAAATTTCGGCTTTTCCCTCCGCAATATGGATTCTCCTTTTCTCACTTTCCATCCGCCAAATGAATGAACCATCATTCATATTTTCATTTTACGGGCAATTCTGCCGATTTGTCAAGCTTCTTTTTCTCCTCTTCCACCAACACGCGGCGCAAAATTTTGCCGACCGCCGTCTTCGGCAATTCGCTGCGGAACTCGTAGATGCGCGGCACTTTGTAAGCAGCCAGGCGCTGGCGCATAAACGCGTCAAGCTCCTGTTCGCTGCACATCTCCCCCGGCTTTAACACGACGAACGCTTTCACCGTCTCGCCGCGGTACGGATCCGGAACGCCGATCACGGCCGCTTCCTGCACTTTCGGGTGCTCGTACAGCGCTTCTTCGACTTCGCGCGGGTAAATGTTGTAACCGCCGGCGATAATGACATCTTTCTTGCGGTCGACGATATAAAAATACCCACGCTCATCCATATATCCAATGTCACCTGTATACAGCCATCCGTCGCGCAGCACTTGCTCGGTCTCTTCCGGACGATTCCAGTAGCCTTTCATCACTTGCGGCCCGCGCACGACGAGTTCTCCACGCTCTCCCGGCTTTGCTTCCTCACCCGTTTCCAAGGAAATGATTTTCGCGTCCGTATCCGGCCACGGAACGCCGATGCTTCCTTTCACCCGCTCCCCGTCCCAAAGGAAGTTGCTGTGGGTGACAGGGGACGCCTCGGTTAACCCATAGCCTTCAATCAACTTTCCGCCCGTCGCCCGTTCAAACTGCTCCTGCACCTCGACCGGCAGCGGAGCGGAGCCGCTGATGCAGACGTTGATCGAGGATAAATCATATTTCGGCAAATCCGGATGGTTCAACAAAGCGATGTACATCGTCGGCGCGCCTGGGAACATCGTCGGCCGGGTGCGCTCGATTGCTTTTAATGTTTGCTTGACATCAAAGCGCGGGAGCAGCACCATTTTACTCGCCATCATCACGGACAAATTCATCACCGTCGTCATGCCGTACACGTGGAAAAACGGAAGCACACCGAGCACCGTTTCTTTTCCTTTTTCGCATTTATACACCCAATGGGCGCACATGAGCGTATTGGCGATCAAGTTGCGATGCGTCAACATGGCCGCTTTCGGATGTCCCGTCGTGCCGCCTGTATATTGCAGCAGCGCCACATCTTCCACCGGATCGATGTCCACCCCGATCGGAGCGGTTTCCTTCTGACTGACGATCGTGCGGAACATATGAACGGTTTCGCTTTCCTCGATGCGGACGATGGGCATGTTTTGCTTCCGCTGCACAAGCGGATACAGCCATTTCTTCACCGTGGGCAAATAATCTTGCATTCTCGTGACAATCCAATGTTTGACCGGCGTCCTCCCTTTCACCTTTTCCGCCTTTGGATACAGAAGATCCATCGTCACGAGCACCGAGGCGCCGCTGTCGTTCAGCTGGTATTCAAGCTCATACTCGGTGTAAAGCGGGTTCGTCTGCACGACGATGCCGCCGGCTAGGAGCGTCCCGTAGTAGCTGATGACCGCCTGCGGGCAGTTCGGCAGCATAATCGCCACCCGATCCCCTTTTTTCAATCCGATCGTCCGCAAATAATGCGCGAATGTCAATGCTTGCTCGTACAGCTCGCGAAACGTCATCGTCTTTCCGAAAAAGTCGATCGCCTCATGGTCTCCGAATTGTTCCGCCGTCTCCCGCAAATAGTCGGAAAGCGTTTTCTTTGGATAGTCGAGCGTGTGCGGAATCTCCGGCGGGTAGTGAGCAAGCCACGGTTTTTCCATATGCAATCCCCCCTTGCTTCTATTTTATTTTACTTTTTCTAATTTTTCATCAAAAAAAAGAACGCCGGGCTTGAACCGAGCGTTACCAAAACCAGTACACCAAACCAACGAAGAAAAAGCACGCGCAGATGACAAACAAGATTTTCGCCAGCACATCGACCGATCGGTTGCGCACGGCCATATAGACGATGCTGGCGATCAAAAACAGCCCGACCGCAATCAACAACCATTTCACTACTGCGTTCATTCGTTGTTCCCCTTTACTGAATGCCTTCGCCGATGACAAACGACAAGCCGACGGAAATCACCATGGAAATCAAGCCGACGGCCCGGTTGTCATTGGCAATTTCGTCATCAATATTGAATTTCGGCGTCAAAAATTCGTAAATAAAGTACGCGGCGAGCAGAAGCAAAAACCCGTACAGCCCCCAGCCAATCATCGACGGCAGCGACTCATGGCGGGCGAGCGCATAGCGAAAAATGTTGGCGATGCCGAAAATTTTCCCGCCGGTTGCCATCGCCACCGCCACATTGCCTTTGCGAATCTCTTCCCAGTTTTTGTACTTCGTCACCAATTCAAATACGGCTAAAAAGACGACGATGCACAACACGGCGACGCTGAAATTGGCCGCCGTTTTCACCATGTCGTGCTCCCAAAACGACGCCATTGCCATCGCCCCCATCATTTCAGTTCAACGATCGTCACCCCGGTGCCGCCTTCATTCGCCTCTCCGAACCGGAAGCTTTTCACCGCCCGGTGTTGTTTTAAAAACTGCTGCACTCCTTGGCGGAGCGCGCCCGTCCCTTTGCCGTGGATGATCGAAACGCGCGCATATCCGGCGAGCACGGCATCATCCAAGTATTTCTCAAGGCGAATGAGAGCATCTTCGTACCGTTCGCCGCGCAAGTCAAGCTCGAGGCTAACATGGGCGTCCTTGCCTTTCACCGTCGCAATCGGCGTCACATCTTTCGCCGGCGCGCTGCCGATATACTCCAAATCACGCTCATGAATTTTCATTTTCAAAATGCCGAGCTGCACTTGCCATTCGTCGTCCGACACTTTTTCGATCAAGTAGCCTTTTTGGTTGAGGCTCGTCACCTTCACTTCATCACCCGGCTGGAACACATGGCGTGAAGCAGCCTTTTTCGCCTTTTTCCGCTTCTCCACTTTCGGCATAGCGGCAGCGAGCCGCTGTTTCGCCTCGACGAGCTCATGCTCTTTCACTTCCGCCTGCTTTTCTTTTTGCAAGCGGCGCAGCTCGTGGATGATCCGCTCGGCTTCGCGTTCCGCGGCGCGGATGATGTCGGCTGCTTTTTGCGTTGCTTCCGCCAGCCGCTCCGCTTTTTCTTCTTCGAGCTCTTCCCATTTTTGTTCCCATTCGGCGCGCAGCCGCTCAGCCTCCTCCAGCGCCGCGCGCGCCCGCGCTTCATCTTCCTCCGCTTGCTTTTTGCTTCGTTCAAGCGACGCGATCATGTTTTCGACGTTATGGCTTTCGGCGCTCACTTGCGCTTTCGCCCGCTCGATGATGCGTTCATCAAGCCCAAGGCGGCGCGAAATATCAAAGGCGTTGCTGCGGCCGGGGATGCCGATCAACAGTTTATACGTCGGGCGGAGCGTTTCGGTGTCAAACTCGACGCTGGCATTCACGACGCCGGGGCGGTTGTAGCCGTACGCTTTCAATTCGGGATAATGCGTCGTCGCCACCGTTCGCGCCCCGCGCCCGTGCACTTCATCCAAGATGGCGATGGCGAGCGCCGCCCCTTCCTGCGGGTCGGTGCCAGCCCCAAGCTCGTCAAACAGCACAAGGCTTTCACCATCGACATGGCGCAAAATGTCAACGATATTGACCATATGGGACGAGAACGTGCTCAAGCTTTGTTCGATCGACTGCTCATCGCCGATATCGGCGAAAACGGAACGGAACACCGCCGCTTCCGATCCGTCGGCCGCCGGGATGAACAGCCCCGCTTGCGCCATGAGCGTCAACAAGCCGATCGTTTTTAACGTCACCGTTTTTCCGCCGGTGTTCGGCCCGGTGATGACGATCGTCGTATAGTCGCCGCCCAATTCAATATCATTGGGCACCGCCTTTTCTTGATCCAGCAGCGGATGGCGTGCCTGCAAAAAACGAAGATAGCCTCGGCTATTGACCGCTGGCTTCGCGGCTTGCAACCGGCGGGCGTATTTCGCCTTGGCGAACGCAAAATCAAGCGCCGCGAGCGCTTCGACCGTCCGCGCAAGCGGCTCGGCCTGCTCAGCGACTTTTGCCGAAAGCTCGCGCAAAATGCGTTCGATTTCTTGCTTTTCTTTCGCCCGCGCTTCGCGGAGCGCATTGTTCAACTCGACGACCGCCTGCGGTTCAATAAACAGCGTCGCCCCGGACGCCGACTGGTCGTGGACGATGCCGCCGTAGGCGCCGCGATACTCTTGTTTCACCGGGATGACATATCGGTCATTGCGGATCGTAATGATGGCGTCCGACAGCCGTTTTTGCGCCGACGGCGAGCGGATGATGCTCTCAAGTTTCTCGCGGATGCGCGCTTCCACTGACCGAATTTGCCCGCGCAGCGAGCGGAGGCGGTCGCTTGCGGCATCCAGCACTTCGCCATGGTCATCGATCGAGCGGCGAACGTCATGCTCGAGTTCCGGCGCTTCAGCCAATGTGTCCGCATAACGGAAAAGCCGCTCAAGTCCGCCATGCTCGTCATAGAGACCCGCGATCAGCCGCTTCATTTGCCGGCTTGCGGCCGAGGTGGCCGCCACTTCAAGCAGCTCTTGCGGGCTGAGCGTGCCGCCGATCGCCGCCCGCTTGAGATGCGGACGGATGTCGACTACTCCGTCAAGCGGCACATAGCCAGCAAGCCGCAAAACAGCGGCGGCTTCATCCGTTTCGTCAAGCCAGGCGGCCACCTCCTCCAAGTCAGAAGACGGCATGAGAGCGTCGATTTTTTCCAAACCGAGCGGCGAGGACGCATGCTCAGCCAACTGCTCTTTCACTTTATCAAACTCCAAGGTGTGAAGCACTTTTGGTTGCACGTATCTGACCCCCAGCTGATTCATTTCTTTCGTTTGTCGTGCAAAAACTGTTGCAGCTTTTCAAGCGGCCATGTGTTGATGACCGTTTCCTTATGGATCCAACCTTTTCTTGCCGTCGCTACGCCGATCGCCATATCCTCGAGCATGTCCAAATGGTGGGCGTCCGTGTTGATGGCAATGTACACCCCCGCTTCCTGGGCTTTTTTCACGTAGGCCGCCGACAAGTCGAGCCGGTTTGGGTTGGCGTTTAACTCAAGCACCGTGTTCGTCTCCGCCGCCAGCTCGATGAGCCGCTCGATATCGACGTCATAGCCGTCGCGCTGGCCGATCAGCCTTCCGGTCGGATGAGCAATGACATCGACGTACGGGTGGCGAAGCGCCGCCTCAAGCCGTTTCATGATCGTCTCGCGCGGCTGTTTGAACGCAGAGTGAATGGCGGCGATGACAAAATCAAGCTCCTTGAGCACGTCATCGTCGTAATCGAGCGTCCCGTCCGGCAAAATATCCATCTCAATGCCGGCCAAAATCGTAAAATCCGAATAGCGCGCGTTCAGCCGCTCAATTTCCTCGCGCTGGCGCCGCAACCGATCCGGGGTCAAGCCGTTGGCGACTTTCAAATAGTGCGAATGGTCGGTAATGGCGATATACCGATAGCCGCGGCGGCGGCACGCTTCGGCGAGCTCCTCGAGCGAACACGCGCCGTCGCTCCATGCCGAATGCATATGCAAGTCGCCTTGGATATCGTCAAAATGGACAAGTGGATCATCAGAAGAATATCGATCGACTTCCGTGCCATCTTCACGCAGCTCCGGCGGAATGTACGGCAGCCCGAAATGGGCGTAAAACGCCGATTCATCGGGGAACGTTTTCACCTTGCCTGTCGCTTGGTCTTCCACGCCATATTCGCTGATTTTCTCCCCGCGCTCTTTGGCGAGCTGGCGCATGCGCACATTATGGTCCTTCGATCCGGTAAAATGGTGAAGCGCGGTCGCAAACTCGTCCTCGCCGACGAGACGGAAATCAGCCGCAATTTCATCATCATACTGAAAAAGAAGCGACACTTTCGTCTCCCCAGCGGCGAGCACTTCGCGGATGCGCTCAAAGCCGAGCAGCCCGTCGCGCACCTCGGCCGGACGATCGGTAGCGATGACATAATCCAAATCTTTCACCGTTTCGTTCAAGCGCCGCAAGCTGCCGGCCCGCGAGAAGCGAATCACGCCATCAAGACAAGCGAGCTGGCGTTCAATGTCCGCCGCGATCGCGAGCACCCGGGCGAGCGGCAGCCGCTCGGGGCGTTTGCCTGCCTTTTCAATGGCCGCAAGCAGCTTTTCTTCCGTTTTCGCGCCAAAACCGGCAAGCGCGCGCACTTTTCCAGCCAAGCACGCTTCTTTCAATCCGTCCATATCGACAATGCCAAGCTCCTGATGCAGCTTGGCGATTTTTTTGCCGCCAAGCCCCGGCAGTTTGAGCAAGGCGAGCAGCGTCTCCGGAACATCGCGTTTTAGTTCATTCAGCACCGACGACGAGCCGCTCTTGATAAATTCGGTGATGATCGCCGCTGTGCTTTTGCCGATGCCAGGGATGGCGGTAAAGTCGCTAATTTCCGCGAGGCTCCTCTCATCCGCCTCCAACGCGCTTGCCGCCTTGCGGAATGCGTTCACTTTAAACGGATTCTCCCCTTTGATTTCCAAATATAACGCAATCGTTTCCAACAGGCGGATGACATCTTTTTTGTTTATGTCCATGCCGTCCCCTCTCTTTCCAACATCACGGCCACATTCCAGCAAACATAGTCATGAATCGGTGAAAGCGTTTGTCGTCCTTCAAGCAGGTCATCAGACGCGGCCATGAATCCACCAGTTGCCAAGCATCTCCGACAACACCGGCGTATGTTTCACAATCACGGTCGCCATGAGCGAATGCTGCAGCTGCTCCTGCACGCTGTCAATCGGCACGAGCGCCCCGATATACAAAAACAAAAAGACGAGCAAATACACTTCCGCAAATCCGAGCGCCGCCCCCGCCAGACGGTTGACGCTGCGCAACAGCGGCAGCTGGGCGACGAAATCGAGCATCGAGCCGACGATTTGAAGCACGATTTTCACCACAAAAAATAAAAGTGCAAAGGAAATCGCCCGATAATAGGCATCGTCTAAATGGGTGCTCTGAAACAGCAGCTTCATCGTCTCCGGATCGCCGAACGTCGGATATGGAATCCAAAGGCGCAATGTCGGTACAAACCGCTCATAATACTGATAAGCAACGAAAAAGGCAATGAAAAACCCGGCCATATGAATGAATTGGAGAATAAAGCCGCGCTTCAGCCCGATCATCGCCCCCAGCAACAGGACAAACAGCAGCACGACATCAATCATCGCGTTCCCCATCCTTCTCCTTCTTCAGCTGTTCACGAAGCCGGTTGTATTCTTCCTTTAACTTCAAATACTCACTGGCAATATTGACGGCCGTCAAAACGGCCAGTTTCGGCACATCGAGCATCGGATTTTTCTCACTGAATTCATGCATTTTATCGTCAACGAACGCCGCCACGAGCCGGATATGGGCTGGGCTTTCCGCGCCGACGATCGTGTAGTCTTGACCATAGATGCGGACGCTCACCCGCGTTTTTGGCTGTCCTGTCAAACTTTCTCCCCCATTTCGCAAAATCCTACTGTTTATCATATCATGAACGCTGGTATAATGGAAAGATGCGACACACAGCGACGATAGAGAAGATAAAGGAGCGATCGAACATTGTCAAACTATGTGATTCAAGCCGATCAACAGCTGCTTGACGCCTTGCGCGCCCACTACCAAGACGCCTTATCCGACCGGCTTCCGGCCGGAGCGTTGTTTGCCGTCAAGCGCCCGGATGTCGTCATCACCGCCTACCGCTCAGGCAAAGTGCTGTTTCAAGGGAAAGCGGCGGAGCAAGAAGCAGGGAAATGGATGGTGAAGAGGGGGGCTGATCCAGGCAAACGACAGGAGAGAGAGACCGCCTCGCCCCCATTGGAACATAGGCTCGAGAAGCTTTCTGCCATCGGTTCGGATGAAGTCGGCACCGGGGACTATTTCGGCCCGATCGTCGTCGCCGCCGCCTACGTTGATCGGTCGCATATCGCCAAAATCGCGGCGCTTGGCGTGAAAGATTCAAAGCAACTAACGGACGAGGCGATCCACAAAATCGCCCCCGCCATCATGGAAACGGCGCCGTATGCCGTCACTGTGCTTGATAACGCCGAATACAACCGCTGGCAGCGAAGCGGAATGCCGCAGACGAAAATGAAGGCGCTGCTTCACAACCGGACGCTCGCGAAACTTGTTGACGCCATCGCGCCCATCGAACCAGAAGCGATCATCATCGATCAGTTTTTAGAACGCGGCTCGTATTTCCGCTGCCTCGCTGATGAAACGCGCATCGTAAGCGATCGGGTGCATTGCCTGCCAAAAGCAGAAAGCGTGCACGTGGCTGTCGCCGCCGCCTCGATCATCGCCCGCTATGTGTTTTTAGAAGAGATGGAGCGATTATCCCGCACCGTCGGCCTTTTGCTCCCGAAAGGCGCCGGCGCCATCGTTGACGAAGCCGCGGCCCGGATCATCCGCGAGCGAGGGGAAGAGATGCTCGAGACGTGCGCCAAGCTTCATTTTGCCAATACGAAAAAGGCGCTTGACATCGCCAAGCACCGGTAATTGTTTCAATCACATCCATGGGAAACGGCAGCGTTGGCTCCGTTGCACAGGTCGACCCGTAGTAACTGAACGACACCGTTTCCCATCCTTTCCACATGTTTCGTTTTACGTATGAAGAAAATGGCTTTTCATCCGCAAACAACCAAAAGGCTGTCCCCACCCAGCCTAGTGAGCCGGGATCATTAGACGGCCTATTCTGCCGCGCCATCGATGGCCTTCGATTTTTCCGTTGCTCGTACAAAATAATCCATTCCAGCAGAACGTGAATGAATTGTAATCCCGATACGGTACGTCAAAATATCCCTTATCTTCATCAGTCGTCCGGGATGCCGCCCCATTAAGCACTGTCAGTTCTTCGGAATTTTGTTTTGGTGTAAAAAATCGATTGCAGCTTCACTACCTTACCATGACAGATGAAAGTCCAAAAACGCTTACGATATCAATACATAAAAATGGTTTGCTAACTGGTGGTCGACAACATACGTGGTGAACCGAAAAGAGTTCTCCACAAACTCTTGACTGACCGGGATTCATTTCCGGACAACGGCCAGAAAATCGTGCCAAAAAAACAAGACGCGCCAAAAAAGCAGCGTCTTGTCACAAGTTCAGCCGATATCGCTCACGCCAGTTCTTCCAGCGCGGCGACGACTTTCTCCGCCGTGCTTCGGCTTGATTGCGGGTTTTGCCCAGTGATCAAGTTGCCGTCGCGCACCGAGAAATCGGTCCACTTCTCGCCGCGGACGAAATTCGCCCCGCGCAGGCGCAAGGTGGACTCCAACAAAAACGGCATATGGACGTCAAGCCCGACTTCGCGTTCTTCTTCGTCTGTAAACGACGTGACCGTTTTTCCTTTCACAATCGGCGTACCGTCTTTGTATGTGGCGTTCACCAGCCCTGACGGACCGTGGCAGACAGCGGCGATGATCCGGCCGTCTTCGGCAAACTGCTGCAAGACGTATTGCAGCGTTTCATTGTCGGGAAAATCGAACATCGTCCCGTGTCCACCGGGAAGGAAAATGGCGTCAAACCCGTGTGCATCGTCTTTGCTTAAGCGCGCTGTATGTTTCAGCGCTGCTTCCGCCTCGGCCCAAGACGGGTCTTTTTCATTGATGCTGCGCGGGTCAAGCGGCACATCACCGCCTTGAATGCTCGCCACTTTCACGTCATACCCTTTTTCTTTAAACACCAAATACGGCACGGCAAACTCTTCAAGCCAAAGCCCGGTTTTATGGTCGTCGGTGATCGTCGTATGGTTCGTCACCACCATGAGCACTCGTTTCGTCATGGCGTCATTCCTCCTTTAGGTTCTGGAATGTTCTCTATCACTCATCATACCTTTACATTGGGCAAAAACGGAAAAAATATGCTCGTGAAATAGAATCATGATTGAGGGGAATGAATCACTGGAAGATGATCAAGCAACACGAACAGAACGTACATTCTCTTGATTAGAAGGTCGGCATCCTTTCCGTTCTCCCTAAAAAAGAACGCCGCTTCCTAGATCTTGGGAAGCAGCGATGGCCCGCCTTCTTAACTAATTTTTTGTTGTTCCAGTCCGGTTGTCTCGCTTGCCAGCTGCCGAAACGGCCACCAGTTCGCGCGGCCGAACGTGCGGACCATGACCGGCACGAAAAGCGGCAGGACGACGAGGGCGTAAAGCAGGAGCCCTGTCAGCACAATCGTCGCAATTTGCAAAAGCGACAAGACGCCGGACGGATACATCGCGGCGAACGTTCCGCCCAAAATGACGGCGGCCGAGATGATGACCGTCCCCATATGGCCCATCGCCGACAGCATCGCTTCCTTCACCGGCCGGCCGCGGTATTCGTTGAACCGATCCATGAGGAAGATGCTGTAGTCGATGCCGAGCGCCAAAAGCAGCACAAAGGCGAAGAACGACACCGCCCAGTTCAAGCCGGCATAGCCAAGGCCGTTGACGAAAATGAGCTCGGTGACGGCCATCGACGTGTAATACGTCAACACGAGCGACAAGATCAAATAAAGCGGCATGATCAGCGAACGGAGCAGCACCGCCAACACGATGGCGATGCCAATGAGCATAAGCACCGCGGTATGCCGATAGTCAGCGTTCGAAATCGCCTGCAAATCGGCGTACGTGCTGGTGACGCCGCCGACAGCGATCGTCGCGTCTTCCCACTTCGTTCCTTTCACTGCCCGTTCGGCCGCGGCGCGAATGTCATCGATGCGGCCGAGCGCCGATGTTGAATACGGATTTTCTTTTAAAACGACGTCGAACGTCACGATGTGGCGGTCTTTCGACATATACGCGTCTTTCGCCTGCGCAAAGTCTTTGCTTTCGCGCGCCTCTTTCGGCATGTGCCAGCCGGCCATTTCTTTCTCCGGGGCCGATGACAAATCGGCTAAATACGTTTCCGCCGTTCCGAGGCCGTTCGCCACTTTTTGAAGGCCGGACGCGCTTTGGTCCAAGCCATTTACAAGCTGGCCGAGCTGGCCGCCAAGCGCGGAGAAATGCTCAAGCAATTGGCGCTGGCCGCCGTTCACTTGCTCAAGCCCTCGGGAGAATTGCGGCAATTTATCAACCGCCTGTTTCTGACCGTCGGCCGCTTTCGTCAATCCGGCTTCGAGCTCACTAAGCCCGGCAATGACTTGATCCAAGCCGCCGTTGACCGCCGCTTGACCAGCCGCGAGTTGGGCGAACGATTCGTTCGCTTTCGCCAAACCGGCGCGCGCCTGCTCAAGCGCCCCGTTCAATTGCGTGAGGCCGTCCGCCATTTGTTTCGTCTGGCCGGACAAGGCGGCAACCGTCATTTTTGCTTGTTGGTATTGCCCATCTTGACGGAGTTCCGGATGCGACTGTTCGACTTGCCCGAGCATCGTCTGCACGGCGGCAAGCTGAGCGGCGACAGCTTTTAATCCCGCTTCGATTTGCCGGTACTGGCCGCTTAGCGCCGACAGTCCTTGTTCCGCCTGCTTGTAGCCGTCAAGCAGCTGCGTGGCGCCTTCCTGCAGCTTTTTTGCATTGTCGCGAAGCGTCACTAAGCCGTTTTTCAGCTCACCGGCGCCCATTGCTCCCCGGCGCACCCCTTGTTCAATTTGACTGAGACCGGTTTGCAGCTGGCGCAGGCCGTCTTCAAGCCGCTCCGTTCCGGAGACGAGCTGGCCGACGCCGGATGACGCCTGCTTCAGCTGCGGAGCGGACGAGGACAACTTTTGGCTTGCCGCCTCAAGGCCGGAGCCGATTTTCTCAATGCCCTCTTTGCCGGCGCCAAGGCCGCTTTTCAGCTGTTTCGCCTGTTCGGTGACATACAGCTCCTGAATCGGCTCTCCCGTCGGACGCGTCGCCGAGCGGACGCTCGCCACGCCATCAACTTTTTCGATCTCACGGCTCATTTTCTCAATCAACGCCAGCCCTTCTTCCGAATCAAGCGGCTCTTTGCTTTTCAATACCACCTGCGTCGGCATGGCATCTCCCGGATTGAAATGATCGGCAATGATGTCAAACGCTTTGACGGAACGATAATGATCGCCGATCTCTTCCATGGAATCAAACGACAGTTTGCCATCATACGTCGCCAACACCGGCACGGTCACGACAGCGACAATCGCCAGCGCCAAAAGCGGACGGGCGAACGCAAATCGGCCAGCCGCGAGCCAAAGCCGGCTTTGCCCATGCTCGAGCTTCCCCCGCACCGGCCAAAACAGCTTCTCGCCAAGCACGGCCATGAAAAACGGCACAAGCGTCACGAGCGCCAAAAGCAGCACCGCTACCCCAACGGCGACGGCCGCCGCCGATTGGTACAGCTTAAACGTCGACAAACCGATCGCCGCAAAGCCGATCATGACGGCAATGCCGCTTGCGGCCACCGTTTTCCCAGCCGTCCGGTACGTGGCGACGATCGCTTCCACCCGATCGCCGCGTTTCGCCAGTTCTTCTTTAAACCGGCTCAGCAACAAAATGCAATAGTCGGTCCCAATGCCAAACAACACCGCGACTAAAAACGTTTGCGTGAACGTCGACAGCGGGAAATTCACTTTATCTACTAAAAACGCAACGACCGACTGCGAGACGACATACGTCGCCCCGACCGCGAGCAGCGGAATGAGCGGCGCCACCGGCGAGCGGAACACGGCGAGCAACACAATTAAAATAAAGACGACCGTGATCCCTTCCGTTTTCTTCACGCCTTCCTGCGAGCTCGTCACGACATCTTCATCGATCATCCAGCCGCCGGTGAAATAATGCTCGACCTTGACGCCATCGACCGCTTTATACAGGGCGTCGGTCAATTGCTTCGCCGTCCGCCCGGCCGGGTCGATGCTGACGGAAATGAGCATCGTCGTTCCATCTTTGGAGATGAGTTCTTTTTCCAACTCCCGGCTGGCAAACGGCGAGACGATGTTCGTGACATGAAGTTCCTCTTTTTTCTTTTCGAGCGCGTTTACCGCCCGTTCAATCTCTTTTTTATCGTCCGCCGTCAGCCCGCCTTTTTGGTAAAAGACAAGCACCGCGGATCGTTCATTTTGTTTGTTTTCCTGGCCGTTTGCCTCTTTGATCAATTTTGCCGCCAATGACGATGAGTAGCCGTCCGGCACGCTCAGCTGCCCTTTTTCCCTGACAAGCTCGCCCATGTTCGGCGCGGTCATCACAAGCACCGCCGCCATGATGATCCACGCCGCAAGCACAAACCATCTTCCTTTGATCATCGCCCTCATTTCGCTTCTTCCACCTCCTGCAGCACGCGGGCCAACCGTTCATACGTACGGATGAACGTTTCGATCTCCTCCTCTGGAAAGCGGGCGATCACTTCTTCGACGAGCCGATAGACGCTGCGGTCCATTTCCTCTACCCATGCTTCCCCCTGCTCCGTCAGCGATAAGACGATGACGCGCCGGTCGTTCTCGTCACGGTCGCGGCGCAGCCAGCCTTTGTCGACGAGGCGATTTGTCATCGCCGTCACCGCGCTTTTGTTCACGCCAAACATCGCAGCGAGCTCCGTTGACGTGCACGCCCCCCGCCTGCGGATGTAGCGAAGCAAATAATATTGATCGTGCGTCATCTCTTCGCAAAGACTGCCTTTGACAAGCGCCGCTCCGCGTTTCATCACGAGAAACGACACGGACAAATAGCGGTCAATCCACTCATCGATGTTTCGTCCCGGCATTGATTCACCTCCGTTTGTTTCATGATTGCACAATCAACCAGATGCTCTCTTGCACGGCGGCATTTGTCCATTTAGTTCAACTGTTGAACTATTAGTAACGATACCAAGGAAAAAAGAAAAAGTCAACGAGGAATGTTGGCAAAAGAGAACCCATTCTGTCGCCCCATTCGAATAATAAGGAAATGTTTTCAAAACGATTACATGGCATTCACGAACACTTAACATCCAGCTTGTACGATAAAGATGACAAAATCATCTGAAAAGGGAGAGGAGAACGATGTTCCAATCGAAACGCCGCACGGCTTTGCTCATCGCCGTGCTGAGCGCCGGACTGGCGCTGCATCAAGCCGGACAAGATGCATGGGCCGCCCCAGCGAAACAATCGAAGCCGTCTGAGGTGAAAAATGTCGTCCTTTTTGTCGGCGACGGCATGGGCACAGCGCATCGCAACGCCATTCGCCTTGCCACAAAAGGGATCGCTGGAGAATTGGAGATGGACGATATGCCATACAGCGGGCTTGTCCATACGAACTCCGCCGACTCGAAGTCATTCATCACCGACTCCGCTGCGGCGGCGACCGCGATCGCCTCAGGCGTGAAAACGTACAACGGCGCCATCTCTGTTGATCTGCAAGGAAAACCAGTGGAAACGATTTTGGAACAAGCAAAAAAAGCCGGCAAGGCAACAGGGCTTGTCACGACCGCCCAAGTGACGGACGCCACGCCGGCTGCGTTTGCCGCCCACACCGCCAATCGCTCTGCCCAAAGCGACATCGCCAAGCAATACATCGAACAAACGAAAGTGGATGTCATTTTGGGCGGCGGGGAAGATTACTGGTATCCTGCTGGAAATCCTGGCTATTACCCCGACCATCCAGCCGAAGATCCGGAAGAAGCAAGCAAAGGCACGCAAGGAAACTTGGTTGAACGCGCCAAGCAGCTCGGCTACACGTACGTCCGCACCGCCGATGAGCTGAAACAAGCGTCCGGCCGCAAGCTGCTTGGACTGTTTGCCAACGAAGAAATGTTCCAGCAGCGCCCCGAAGGAGAAGGAGATGTGTACAATCCCGTTGTGCCGCTGCCCGATATGACAAAAAAAGCGCTTGACGTGCTGTCGCAAAATAAAAAGGGCTTTTTCCTCGTTGTCGAAGAAGAAGCCATTGATGAAATGAGCCATGAAAACAACGGATCGCTCATGATCAAAGCGGGCCAGCAGCTTGACGAAGCGGTCGCCGTAGCGAAACAGTACGCCAAGCGCCATCGGGATACGCTCGTCCTCGTGCTCGCTGACCATGAATGCGGCGGCTTGACGATCGAAACGCCGGGCGGCACGGATGAGTCGGGAGACGGCAAAACGATCTCCGGCGAAGACGGTCCGTTTCCAATTGCCCGCTCTACGCAAACGTTCGCCCTCGACTGGACGACAACAGGCCACACCGCCGCCGATGTGCCGCTGACTGCCATGGGCCCGGGAGCGGAGCGATTCACCGGCATTTATGAAAATACGCGCATTCATGACATTCTCGAACAATTATTGTTTGGAAAAAGCAGAAGATAACGCCATCCGTGTTTCGAACGTTGTCCTTCATCGATCTCCGTTTCCCCGCGAACGAATCGTTTGCGGGGAAGATTTTTCTATCCATTCATCCATACTGATTGCCTAGAAGGGCGATGAAAAAACAATCATTCCTGCAAATCGGTCATTTTTGATCAAAGAGAAAAACAGATTTTACAAGGCTTATCAAATTGAAAAACACTGTTGTTGATTCACATTTTTCATTCAATCACCAGCCCTCTAAAAGCAAGCCAAGAACGTTCTTTTTCACAATCAACTAATTAAGAAACAATGCTTGTTTTTCGGCGCTGCGGTCACCGCCCCACGTGATAGCCAAGCCACGCGAGCCAAACGCCACACAAATACGTAGCCGCCAAATAAACGACAACCTTCGCCCATTGGCGTTGCTGCATCATTTGCACGCTTTCCCATTTTAAGGTCGAAAACGTGGTGAACGCGCCCATAAAGCCCGTGCCAACAAGCAGTTTTGCGGCATCGGCGGCGCCGCTTCCGGCGAGCCAGCCGAGCAAGAAGGACCCAAGCAAGTTGACAATGAGCGTCCCGAGCGGAAAACGCGGCGAACGCCGAGCCGCCCAGCGGCTGACGAGATAGCGGGCCATGGCGCCGAAAAAACCGCCGATCGCCACAAACAGCGGTGCGTACATTATCCAATCCCTTCCTTCCGTTCCGGTTGAGCGGCGGCATATCCAGCCCATGAGGCGAGCAACCCGCCAAACAGGCTGGCAGCGATATAAACGGCCGCCATGCCAAAGCGCCCTTGTTCCATCAATTCCACACATTCAACGCTAAGCGTCGAAAACGTCGTATACGAACCGACGAACCCGGTCGTTACGGCTGTTTTCAGCCATGGCGGCCACGCGGGGCGGCGGGTGAACATCACGGTGAACCAGCTGAGCAAAAACGAGCCTGTCCAGTTGATGAAAAGCGTCCCGAGCGGAAAGCCGCCGACGGCGGCGGCGGGAACAACCAAACCGAGGCCATAGCGGACAAGCGTGCCGATCATGCCGGCGATGCCGACAGCGAGATAGACCAATAAGGACCCCTCCTTCCAAAAATGAACAGACTCCTGCCGCTTCAATTTGCAGCAGGAGTCATCAGCCGGAAGCCGGCGGTTATGGCGAACTCCATCGCCTATTCGATTGGCATCGCCTTTATTTTACCATATATCCCCTCCCAATGGGAAGCAGATTCAACGGCTTGGTCGGAACCCGTGTTGTTCGAATATTTGGAGCGCTTGTTCGCTCGTCAAATAATCATACAACTCCCGCGCCTCCTTGAGATGTTTGCTCGTCTTGACAACACCAAGCGGATAGACGATCGGGTCGTGCATGCCGCTTGGCACGGAGGCGGCGATCTTGATTTTGTCCGACACGAGCGCGTCCGTCCGGTACACAAACCCGGCGTCGACGTTTCCGGTTTCCACGTACGTCAGCACTTGACGAACGTCTTTCGCGTAAACAAGCTTCGCTTTCACCTGCTCCCACAGCCCCGCCTTCTCCAACGTTTGTTTGGCGTACATGCCGGCCGGCACCGACTCGGGGATGCCGATCGCCACTCGTTTGGCGCGGGTGATGTCATCGAGCGACTGAATCGCCTCTTCTCCTTGTTTCGGAACGATGAGCACCAGCTCGTTGGCGAGCACGGTTTTTTCGTGTTTGGAATCGATCAGCCCTTCCTTTTTCAGTTCCTCAAATGGCTCGGCAGCCGCGGAGAAAAAGAGATCGACCGGCGCCCCTTCGGAAATTTGTTTTTGCAAGGCGCCCGACGCGCCAAAATTATATTGGATGCGGATGTTCGGGTGCTTTCGTTCAAACGCCGTTTTCGCTTCTTCCAGCGCTTCTTGCAGACTGGCCGCGGCGGAGATAGTGAGCTCCACTTTGTCCGCCGATTTCGTTTGCCCAGCCCCCTCTTTCGAACCGCTGTCGCAGCCATACAAGCCGAACAACAAGACCACCGCGACAAGCCATGCCATTTTTCGCATCTACATCCCCCTTATCTCCATTTAGATTTTTATATGTAATGATATCTAATTATAAATAATGATAAATAGTTATGAAAGAAAAAATTTTTTCACCTCCCTTTCTTTGCGCTACAATGGAAGAAAGGAGGATTGCATGATGCCGGAGCCGCAGTCATACACGATTGAAGAAATCGCTTCCTTATTAAAGGTGTCAAAACTAACGGTGTATGATTTAGTGAAAAAAGGGAAGCTGCCCGCCTTTCGCGTTGGGCGGCAAATGCGGATCACCGCGGATGATCTCAAGCGGTACATCGCCGGGCAAAAAGGGGAGGCAAGCACCGTTTCCCCCGCCGTTTCACGGCCGACCGAAACCGCTTTTCGCCCCATCATCATCAGCGGTCAAGATATGGCGCTCGATTTGCTTGGCGTCCATCTCGAGAAAGGCGGCCCTTATCAATCGCTTCGCACCTATACGAGCAGCCTCAACGGATTGATCGCTCTATACAAAGGGCAATGTGACATCGTCAGCGTGCATTTGTTTGACGGGCAAACGGGTGAGTACAACCGTCCCTATGTTGAAAAGCTGTTGACAGGCCATGCGTACATCATGGTGAACTTGATGCGCAGGCCGATCGGGTTTTACGTGCAAAAAGGCAATCCGCGCGGCATTCAAACGTGGAGCGACTTAGGAAGGAGCGACGTCGTGATCGTCAACCGGGAAAAAGGAGCGGGGGTGCGTGTGCTCTTGGATGAACAGCTGCGCCTGCATGGGCTGTCACCGTCCGCTATTCGCGGCTATGAGCGTGAGGAGACAAGCCATTTGAGCGTCGCCTCCGCGGTGGCGGCGGGTCTCGCTGATGTCGGCATCGGCACGGAAAAAGTGGCGCGAATGGCCGGCGTCGAGTTCATTCCGCTGATGAAAGAGCAGTATGATGTCGTCATGCTGCGGACGCGGGAGAACGAACCGCTCATCGCCGCCGTCTTGAACGTGCTTCGCTCCGATTCGTTCCGCACCGAACTCGAAGCGCTTGGCGGATACGATGTGTCGCAAACCGGGCAAATCATCGCCGAACGCGGCTGACAGGGCAGCACAACCGCATCTGTATCGACGCAACGAAAACGTTTACCATCTCCTTAACGGAAAAGCCGCTTGTCCATTTTTTCGACTGCCAAGGCTTGCCTCCATCACGTCTTGGCAGTCGATCCAATGCTTAGGAAAAGCGACGAATCTTAAAGCTTCAAATGGCATCTATATGCATGTTTTGGACATCAGGCGATGATTCAGCGGAACCTTCCAAATCCTATTTCCTTGCTCCGATTCTATGCCATCCATCCAAAAAAAGCTGTTCCAAAAGCGAGTCGCTTTTTGGAACAGCTTTTCGTTTTACCCGCGCAGCACCGCGCCAAATTGTTTCTCGACCGCGGCGAGCACCCGCTCGTGGACGGCGGCGACTTCTTCATCCGTGAGCGTCCGCTCCGGATCGTAGTAGCGGAGCGAGAAGGCGAGCGATTTTTTCCCGTCCGGCAGGCGGTCGCCTTTGTAGACGTCAAAGAGGGAGACGTCTTTGACAAGCGGTTTCCCGGCTTCTTCGATCGCTTGCTTGAGGGCGCCAGCTTCGACGTTTTCGTCGACGACCAAGGCAATGTCGCGCACGACGGACGGGAATCGCGGAATCGGCTCGTAGCGGATCGCTTCACTTTCGGCGTTCAACAGCTCGGCCAAGGCGAGCTCGAAGACGTACGTTTCTTTTAAATCGTACTCTTTTTGCACGGCCGGATGGAGCTGGCCGACAAAGCCGATGACCCGGCCGTCAAGCACAATGTCCGCCGTCCGTCCGGGATGCAAATCGGCGCGTTTCGCCGGGCGGTACGCGATGCGCTTGGACAGCCCAAGCAAGTCGAACAACCCGTCAAGAACGCCTTTGGCGACGTAAAAATCAGCCGCTTTTTTCTCGCCTTGCCACAAATGGGCGTGCCATAAGCCGGTGAGAACGCCGGCAAGCCGCTCGTTTTCCGCCGGTTGGACGTGTTCTCCTTTGGACAAGTAGACAGAGCCGATTTCGTACAAGGCGACGTTCTCGACTTGGCGGGCGCGGTTGTAGCTCGCCGCTTCGAGCAGATGCGGAATCAAGCTTTGTCGAAGAACGCTCCGCTCTTCGCTCATCGGCAGCGCCAAGCGGATCGGTTCGGCCGTCTCAAGCGCAAAGCGCGTCGCTTTGTCCGGGCTCGTCAACGAATACGTGATCGCTTGGAACAAGCCGGCTCCTTCCAAATAGCGGCGGACGCGGCGGCGCTTCGCCTGGTACGGCGTGAGTCCGCCCGGTTTCGCCTCGGCCACCGGCAGCGTCGCCGGCAGGCGGTCGTAGCCGTACAAACGGGCGACTTCTTCAATGATATCTTCTTCAATTGCAATGTCGCGCCGACGCGACGGGACGTGGATCGTGAACGTTCCGTTGTCTTCCGTAAACGGAAATTGCAAGTTCGAAAGAATCGCGGCCACTTCCTCTTTCGACATTGCCGTGCCGAGGACGCCGTTGATGCGTTCGAGCGTGACCGTCACCACCACTGAGTCTTGGCGCCACACGCTCGCTTCGACGATGCCGCCGACGACCTCGCCGCCGGCGTATTCCGACATCAACGCCGCGGCGCGCTCGAGCGCTTCTTTCGTCCGCGCTGGATCGATCCCTTTTTCAAATCGGGTGCTCGCCTCGCTGCGCAGCCCGTGGTCTTTCACCGCTTGGCGGATGACCGGGCTTGTAAAGTACGCCGCTTCAATGAACACGGTCGTCGTGTCGTCGCGCACTTCCGAATTCGCCCCGCCCATCACGCCGGCTAAGGCGACCGGCTCGCGGCCGTTGGTGATGACGAGATGTTCTTCCGTCAGCTTCCGCTCGACATCATCAAGGGTGATGATCGTTTCGCCCGCTTTTGCACGGCGGACGACAATCTCCTTCGAACCGAGGCGGTCGTAGTCAAACGCATGAAGCGGCTGGCCGTACTCAAGCAAAATGTAGTTCGTAATGTCGACGACGTTGTTGTGCGGGCGAATGCCGGCCGCCATCAAACGCGCTTGCATCCAAAGAGGCGACGGGCCGATCCGGACGTTTTTCACAATCCGCCCGGCGTACAGCGGATTGTCTTCCGGCGCCTCAACGCGCACGGAAATGTATTCATGGACATGTTCGCTGTTTTCCTTGACCGCCGCTTCCGGCAGTTTTACATCGCGGCCGAGAATGGCGGCGACTTCATAGGCGACGCCGATCATGCTTAAACAATCGGCGCGGTTGGGCGTCAAGGACAGTTCAAGCACTTCGTCATGCAAGCCGAGCCACTCGATGGCATCGGCGCCGATCGGCGCGTCGCTTGGAAAGACGAAAATGCCGTCCGCGTATTCTTTCGGCACGACTTTCGTTTCGACGCCAAGCTCTTGGAGCGAACAAATCATACCGTTCGATTCTTCCCCGCGCAGCTTCGCCCGTTTGATTTTGAAATTGCCCGGCAGCACCGCCCCGACTTTGGCGACGGCGACTTTTTGCCCTTTGGCGACGTTCGGGGCGCCGCAAATGATTTGCACGGGTTCGTCCTCTCCCAAGTCGACAAGGCATTTCCGCAGTTTATCCGCGTTCGGGTGCGGCTCGCACTCGAGCACATGACCGATGACGACTCCTTTCATTCCCCGGTCAAGCGCTTCGACCCGCTCGACTTCAATGCCGCTTTTCGTAATCCGCTCCGCGAGCTCTTTGGCGGTGATGCCCGTCAAATCGACGTATTCCCCTAGCCAACGGTAAGAAACGAGCATTCCCAACTCCTCCTTTTTCTGTTACACACGCAAAAATTGCCGCAAGAAACGTAGATCGTTTTGATAGAAATGGCGGATGTCATCAATGCCATACTTCAGCATCGCGATCCGCTCCGGCCCCATGCCGAACGCAAAGCCGGTGTACGTTTTCGAATCAAAACCGGCCATCTCAAGCACGTTCGGATGCACCATGCCGGCTCCTAAAATTTCGATCCAACCGGTGCCTTTGCAGACGCCGCAGCCCCGCCCTTCGCAGCGGAAGCAGGACACATCGACTTCGACCGATGGTTCCGTGAACGGGAAAAAGCTCGGCCGGAAGCGAATGTCGCGCCCTTCCCCGAACAGCTTGCGGGCAAATTCGCGCAGCGTCCCTTTCAAATCGCTCATCCGGATGTTCCGGTCAACAACCAATCCTTCAATTTGCGTAAACTGGTGCGAATGCGTCGCATCATCGGTGTCGCGGCGATACACTTTGCCCGGGCAAATGATTTTCACTGGGCCGCGCCCGCGGTGCTTTTCCATCGTCCGCGCCTGCATCGGCGACGTATGGGTGCGAAGCAAAATCTCTTCCGTGATGTAAAACGAATCTTGCATATCGCGGGCCGGATGTCCTTTCGGCAAGTTGAGCGCCTCAAAGTTGTAATAGTCGGTCTCCACTTCCGGCCCTTCGGCGACCGTATAGCCCATGCCGATAAACAAGTCTTCAATTTCTTCAATGACACGCGTCAGCGGATGCGGGTTGCCAAGACTCACAGGCCGGCCCGGCAGCGTCACATCAATCGCCTCGGCAGCCAGCTTCCGCTCCACTTCCTCCTGTTCCAGTTTCGCTTGTTTCGCTTCCAGCGCCTGTTGGATTGCCTCTCTTACTTCATTGGCAAGCGCGCCGATTTTCGGGCGCTCTTCCGGCGGCAATGCCCCCATGCCGCGCAGCACTTCGGTGATCGGCCCTTTTTTGCCTAAATAGGCGACGCGCACGTCGTTCAGCGCTTTTAAGTCGCGGGCTTGGCCGATTTGTTCGAGCGCCTGGCGTTTCAGCTCGTACAGCCGTTCTTTCACATCAATCCCTCCTCATTTCAGTTGAACGCCCTCCCACTTACGCTCACGCGTAGAAGCGGGGGGCTTCTCGGTTTAAGATGATAAAAAAAACCCGCCCCGGTAAGGGACGAGTTGTTGCTCGCGGTACCACCCTTGTTAACAGCATAAGCGTGCTGTTCACTTCATTGCGATAACGGCCGAAAGCCGGAACACCTTTACATCCCTCGTCGGGATGGTCCCGGTGTCAACTCAGGAGGTGAACTTCACTTGCGCCGGCCATAAAAACGCTCCCAGTCTATGGCGTTTTCTCCCTGGATGGCGAACAGCAAGCTACTTTTCTCCGTCATCGTTGTTGTCCGTATGGGAAATTGTCGCTATTCATTATACGCAAATGAGTGGGCAAAGGCAAGGTCAGGCCGAAATTTCTTTGCGCAGCTCATCGATTTCCGCTTCCTGTTCAATCGAGCGGATGGCAAGGCGCTCCATAATTTTTTCCTGCCGCACTTGCCCTTCCTTGAGCGCGGCGACATCTTTTTTGACCCCCAACATGTCCTTTTTCATGGCATCCATGTCTTTTTTCATGGCATCCATGTCTTTTTTCATGGCGTCCATGTCTTTTTTCATGGCGTCCACATCACTTTGAAGGCGATCGACTTTGTCTTCGAGTTGTTTCACGCTTCCTTGCAGCTTGACGATATCCATGCGCATTTGTTCGATGTAGGCCCCTTGAACATCAAGACGCTCGAGCACAGCGTTCAATAACGCCCGCAGTTCGCCATCCATCTGTCTCCGCTCCCTTGTCCTATTGATTTTCGATTCTATTTTACCGCACCGCCTGCAAGGAATAAAGCAAAATTCCGGCCGCAACGGCGACGTTCAGCGACTCGGCGCGGCCGTAAATCGGGATGTACACGTTCTCTGTCGTTAGGCGCAGCAGGTCGGGTCGGACGCCGCTTCCTTCATTGCCGACGAGCAAGGCGAACGAAGACGATTGTGGAACGGTGCGGTAATCGACGGCGTTCTCCAAGGCGGTGCCGTACACCGGAATGCCCTGCTCCTTGAAACGCGCGATCCATTGTGCCAGATCGCCTTTGACAACCGGAAGGTGAAACAGCGACCCTTGCGTCGCCCGCACCACTTTCGGATTGTACAAGTCGGCGCATCCCTCACCGAGGATGACGGCATCGATCCCAGCGGCATCGGCGGTGCGGATCATCGTCCCAAGATTGCCCGGATCTTGCACGGCGTCAATAAGCAAGGCGGTCTTCACGCCTTCAAGCTCGGTCGACAGCTGCCGGCACACCGCGGCGATGCCTTGCGGCGTCTCCGTGCTGCTGATCGCCCTCATCACCGCTTCGGTCACGATCGTAACCGGGACACCTGTGACGTTCCAGCCGGGCGGGACGGCCGTCCGCTCATCAACGATCAGCTCGACAAGGGGCGCGTTGCTTTTTATGGCCTCTTCGACAAGATGAAACCCTTCAAGCAAAAACAATCCGGTCTCATCGCGCCCTTTTTTTGTCAGCAGCTTTTTCCATTGTTTGACGCGCGCATTTTTCGGCGATTCGATCCGCTTCACCGCTTCGTCCCCCAATGTTTGGCGATAAATTCGTCACGCCCCGAGGCGGCTCGATCTTGCTTGTAATGTTCCGGATTTTTCTTATGATAGTTTTGATGGTACTCTTCCGCCGGATAAAACGTGGTGGCCGGCAAAATTTTCGTCACGATCGGCTTGGAGAAGCGCCCGCTTTCCTCGAGCGCCCGCTTTGACTGCTCGGCGAGCTGGCGCTGTTTTTCGTTATGGTAAAAAATCGCCGTCCGGTATTGCGGCCCGCGGTCGTGAAACTGGCCGCCGTCATCGGTCGGGTCGATTTGGCACCAATACAGCTCCAAGAGCCGCTCATACGGAAAGACGTCCGGGTCGAAGGTGATTTGCACCGCTTCGTAGTGGCCGGTCGTGCCGGTTTTCACTTGCTCGTATGTTGGATTTTCCACATGTCCCCCTGTATAGCCGGAGACGATGCCGTAAATGCCATCGAGCTCCTCAAACGGCGTCACCATGCACCAAAAGCAGCCGCCGGCGAATGTCGCTTTCTCCATTGTGTCGTCACCTCATGCATCAAGTTTCTTCCTTTGATTATAGCAAAATGTGTGCCGTTGTCATCTTTCACGACCAAAGTCAAGTTCCTTCACAAAGCCAAGCGCGTTCCGTTCCGCACGCCGGCCGCTCATGTCGCCGAGTCAAGCCGTTGTTTCATTTCGTCAAGCAAGCGGTCAAACAGCGGGATATAGGGGGTGCGAATGCGTTCATACATGTCCATGGCAGTTTCTTCATCATACGTATGGGACGTCCGGTTGCGGTCTTCGAGCATGCGAAGCCATGTCTCTCCGTCTTGAATCAACCCTTCCCGAAACTCCTCGCGAATCGTTTTCCTCGGACTCGTCACTTCAGCGTATCCCTGATGCTCCAAATAAAGTTTCATCCATTTCCATGCTAGTTCGTACGTGAATTCAAAGCGTTGAATGGTCGCATCAACAACAAGGTCATCCGTTTGGGCGTCTCTTGCGGCACTTTGCCGGAGTTTGGAGAGCGCCCGTTCGAAATCGTAAAATCGATCCATCAGCCGGCTCATTGTGACCATCACCTTCCCGTGCTCGTTCGTTTGAAAAATCGTCTTTCCTTCTTGGTCAATATTCATTTTTAGCTGTTCGTTGTGAATTTGATTGTAATCAACAACATCGATCGGATAAATGATCGGAAGTTCATCCAAGTCCGATTGCAGGAGGTACAGCGGGCCTCCCGGTTTTCGAAATTGGATCGCCAAATCGATATCCGATCCTTCCTTGTAATCGCCTCGTGCTCTTGAGCCGAACAAAATGACTTTTTCAATGACATCAGCATAACGGGAAAATAGATGGAGCAGTTGGCGAAATACCGTTCGTTCCAATCCATAGAGCGGTTTCTCGTCCATCGTCGCCATCACTCATTTCGGTCTAGTTTTTCCTCTATTATACCATATACGAGAGCCGCTCCATGTATAAATCCGCCGCCATTGGCAAACGATAACGGTGTACAATACGGCCAACGAGGTGAGACAAATGGATTTGAACTTGCGGGAAGCCATTATGCACAACGTAGCCAACAACTCGAAAGAGCAGCTGGAACATACGATCGAAGATGCGATCCAACGAGGCGAGGAAAAATATTTGCCCGGCCTCGGTGTCCTCTTTGAAGCCATTTGGACGCATGCCAATGAGCAACAAAAAGACATGATGCTCACAACACTCGAGCAGGCGGTTAAACAATGACGAACACCGGCCGAATCGGCCGGTGTTTTTATTCGTCAAACGTCAGTTGTTTCACTTTGTCGGCGTCAAGCCGTTTGATCACCTCAACAAGCAGCTTGACCGTGTTTTCGTAGTCGTCGCGGTGCAAAATGGCGGCGTGCGAGTGGATGTAGCGCGTCGGGATGGCAATCGTGAGCGACGGAACGCCGATGCCGGTTAAGTGAATCGCTCCCGCGTCCGTACCGCCGCCTGGCATGGCATCAAAATGGTACGGAATGTTGAGCTCTTCCGCCACTTCGATGACAAATTCGCGCAAGCCGCGGTGCGACACCATCGTTGCGTCGTACAAGACGATGTGCGGGCCGGCGCCGAGTTTGCCCATCGCTTCTTTTTCCGACACCCCCGGCGTGTCGCCGGCAATGCCGACGTCAACAGCAAACGCGATATCTGGCTGAATGAATTGGGCGGCCGTGCGCGCGCCGCGCAAGCCGACTTCTTCCTGCACCGTGCCGACGCCGTATACCGTGTTTGGATGGTCGACGCCTTTCAGCTGCTTGAGCACATCGATGGCGACCGCACAGCCGATCCGGTTGTCCCATGCTTTCGCGAGCAGCATTTTTTCATTGTTCAATACCGTAAATTCAAAATACGGCACGATCATATCGCCCGGGCGGACGCCCCACTCCATCGCTTCCTCGCGGCTTGTCGCGCCGATGTCGATGAACATATCTTTGATTTCCACCGGTTTTTTGCGCGCCTCCGGCGGCAGAATGTGCGGCGGCTTCGAACCGATGACGCCGGTGATGTCGCCTTTTTTCGTCACGATCGTCACGCGCTGGGCGAGCATCACTTGGCTCCACCATCCGCCAAGCGTTTGGAAGCGGATGAATCCTTTGTCGTCGATTTGCGTCACCATAAAGCCGACTTCATCCAAATGGCCGGCGATCATCACTTTCGGCCCGCCCGATTTCCCTTCTTTTTTGGCAATCAAGCTGCCGAGGCCATCCGTTGTCACTTCATCCGCATACGGAGCTATGTATGTCTTCATCACATCGCGCGCTTCCCGCTCATTGCCCGGGACGCCTTTCGCATCGGTCAGCGCTTTCAGCATCGTCAACGTTTCGTCCAACTTCGCCATCTTGGCACCCCTTTCCGGTTTTGTCCACTTTTTTATTATACTTGAAAAGGCTGACGATTGGCAAAATGAATCATTCGCCACCCGAAAAAAAGATCAATAGCGCTCGTTTTGCCGCTTGTGGTTCACTTCATTTTTCCGCCGATACGCCGCCTCGATGTCGTCGGAAGAAAAACCGAGCGCCACGCCAAGCCGCCAATACTCCGCAAACAGCGCATCATATTCCCCTCGCGCTCTCGTCTCCCCGAACCGCTCGGCGGCGCGAAACACGGCAAGAAACTGCTCGACAAGCGGCCGTCCCGCCGACGGAGCTTCGTTTTCTTCATAAAACAAGCCGCACTCCAGCCCGAGCGACAATAAAAAATGCAAGCCGTCAACATATTCCTCAAGCACTCGCTCGGCTGGCGCGGGCGGTTTGATGCTCCAAAATTTAAAGCAACGCGTCTCATTCGCGAGTTCACCCAGCTCCACAAGAAAGGCGAGCTGCTTGCGGGCAAACAAATCTTCCTCCATCAAGCCATGCTCCGTTTCAATGCGCCGATCCAACATGCGCTGCATATCGTAAAGCAAAGGCCAATTCATTCTCTCCTCCCCTTTCTACCTCATCCATCGCCAATAGAGAAACAGCTCCACCGTTGCCAACAGCGGCAAACCATAGCGAAACGTCCGATGGCGCGTTTTATGACGAAACGTGTACATGCCCGCCATTGCCCCCAGAGCTCCACCCAACCACGCCAGCAGCCAAAGCGTCCGCTCGGCGGTGCGAAAGCGGCGGCGCTTCGCCTTGTATTTGTCGACCCCCATCACGAAAAAAGCGAGAAGGTTGATCGCTATCCCGTATTGTACCATATCGATCCCTTTCCTTGATAAGAAAATGGCCACCCTGATCAAGGATGGCCATCGTTGTTATTTATTCAAATTCGCTTTCGCCAAGTCGGCGAGTTGGGCGAACGCGGCTTGATCGTTCACCGCCAAGTCGGCGAGCATTTTCCGGTTCACTTCCACGCCGGCCAGCTTCAAGCCGTGCATCAAACGGCTGTAGGACAAGCCATTTTGGCGAGCCGCCGCGTTGATGCGGACAATCCACAGTTTGCGGAAGTCGCGCTTCCGTTGACGGCGGTCGCGATACGCATACATGAGCGATTTCATCACTTGTTGGTTCGCGACTCTATATAATGCGTGTTTCGCGCCGAAATAGCCTTTTGCGAGTTTTAACACTTTTTTGCGACGTCTGCGCGTCACTGGTCCACCTTTTACGCGTGGCATAATCGTTCCCTCCTATAGTCGGTCGTTATTTCAAGTTGTCAAGCATTTGGCGGATGCGTTTGAAATCGCCAGGCGAGACAAGCGTCGCTTTGCGGAGATGACGCTTTTGTTTTTTCGTTTTATTGGCAAACAAGTGGCTCGTATAGGCATGACCGCGTTTTAATTTGCCGCTGGCCGTTTTTTTGAACCGTTTCGCCGAGCCGCGGTGAGTTTTCATTTTTGGCATCGCAGGTTCCTCCTTACTTGTTGTCGTTTTTCGGTGCGAGCACTAAAAACATGTTGCGCCCGTCCATTTTCGGCGCCGTTTCGACAACGGCAATGTCGGCGCACGCTTCCGAGAAGCGGTCAAGGACGCGCTGCCCAATTTCTTTATGGGTGATCGCCCGACCTTTAAAGCGGATCGTCGCCTTCACTTTATCGCCTTTTTCCAAAAACTTGCGCGCATTGCGCAGCTTCGTGTTGAAGTCATGCTCCTCGATCGTCGGGCTGAGGCGCACCTCTTTGACGTTGATCACTTTTTGTTTTTTGCGCGCTTCTTTCTCTTTCTTCTGCTGCTCGAAGCGGAATTTGCCGTAGTCCATGATGCGGCAAACGGGCGGTTTGGCGTTCGGCGCGACAAGCACAAGATCCAAGTTGCGTCTTGCCGCAATCTCAAGCGCCTCCTGCTTCGACTTGATGCCAAGCTGTTCGCCGTTTTGGTCGATCAAGCGCACTTCACGGGCACGAATTTGTTCGTTGATAATAAAATCTTTGCTAATAATGAGCCACCTCCAAGGTTTTTTCCGACTGGCTTGTTTGCCAGCAGAGCCCCACTTCCAGCCCAAAAAAAAGCGCAGATGCACAAAGCACCCGCGCAGTACGTCCTTACACTCGCATTGACGAACCGTAACAACCTGCCAACAGCCGTCTTGGCGTCGGTCAGGTGAGAAGCGGGGTGCTTCTGCTTTTGTTACAAACAAGCAATCATTCCACTTTATACACTATACCACCTTGGCGATGGCATGTCAAGGAGCGGATCTTGATAAACACAACGTCCTTTATTATAGCGGATCAACATTCAATTGGCAAGAGAAAATCTTGTTCACGCCGCCATTTCTTTGAAAAACCGCCCATGACATGGGCCATCGCCACCGTTGCTTCCTTGTAGCGCTTGAACGTTTATGTCGCCTGTCAACGGTTTATTGCGCTTTCCCTAATCTTGTCCGTTTTTCCCGCACATCGTCAGCGAGCAAGGCCATAAACTCGTCAAGCCCCATCGTCCGGCTTTCTTTTTCTCCATAGCGGCGGACGTTGACCGCTCGCTCAGACACTTCTTTATCGCCGACAACGAGCATGTACGGGATTTTTTGCATTTGCGCTTCGCGGATTTTATAGCCGATTTTTTCGTCGCGCTCGTCGACTTCGACGCGGAAGCCGCGTTCTTTCAGCGTCCGTTGCACGTCATACGCGTAATCGAGATGCGCCTCCGGCGACACGGGGATCACTTTGACTTGAACCGGGGCGAGCCATGTCGGAAACGCGCCTTTATACTCCTCGATGAGGAACGCGACAAACCGCTCCATCGTCGAGACGACGCCGCGATGGATGACGACCGGACGATGCGGCTTCCCATCCTCGCCAATGTATGTCAAATCAAAGCGCTCGGGCAACAGGAAGTCAAGCTGCACCGTCGAGAGCGTCTCGTCTTTGCCAAGCGCCGTGCGCACTTGCACATCGAGCTTCGGCCCGTAAAACGCCGCTTCCCCTTCCGCTTCGTAGTAATCGAGGCCGAGCTCGTCCATGGCTTCCCGCAGCATGCGTTGCGCTTTTTCCCACATTTCATCGTCATCATAATATTTTTCTTTGTCATGCGGATCGCGGTAAGACAAGCGGAACGAGTATTCCTCAATGCCGAAATCCTTATAGACTTCCAAAATCAAGTTGACGACGCGCTTGAACTCGTCTTTGATTTGGTCCGGGCGCACGAAAATGTGGGCGTCGTTGAGCGTCATGCCGCGGACGCGCTGCAGGCCGGTAAGCGCTCCAGACATTTCATAGCGGTGCATCGTGCCGAGCTCGGCGATGCGGATCGGCAGCTCGCGGTAGCTGTGCAGCTTGCTTTTGTAAATCATCATATGGTGCGGGCAGTTCATCGGACGAAGCACAAGTTCTTCGTTGTCCATCTCCATCGGCGGGAACATGTTTTCTTTGTAATTTTCGGCCTCATTTTCGCCGTCAAAATNTTTTCGGCAGACTTTTTCGTATCCGAGCGCCACTTCTTTGTCGACGATGTACCGTTCGATAATGCGGCGGATCGTCGCTCCTTTCGGCAGCCATAGCGGCAAGCCTTGTCCGACTTGTTGCGATGTCGTAAACAGCTCAAGCTCTTTGCCGAGCTTCCGGTGGTCGCGCTCTTTCGCTTCTTCAAGCAGGCGCAAATAACGATCCAAGTCTTCCTTTTTGAAAAAGGCCGTGCCGTAGATGCGCTGCAGCATTTTGTTGTTGCTGTCGCCGCGCCAGTAGGCCCCCGAGATGCTGAGCAGCTTGAACTCTTTGATTTTTCCAGTCGACGGCACGTGCACACCGCGGCAAAGGTCGAAAAACTCGCCTTGCTCATAAATCGAAATCGGCTCGCCTTCCGGAATATCGGCGATCAACTCGAGCTTCAACTCATCGCCGATTTCTTCATACAGCCGGATGGCTTCTTCGCGGCTCACTTCTTTGCGGACGATGTCCAAATTTTCTTTGACAATCTTGCGCATTTCCGCTTCGATTTTCGGGAGGTCGTCTGGCGTCAGCTTATGCTCCATGTCGATATCATAGTAAAAGCCGTTTTCAATGACCGGACCGACGCCGAGCTTGACGTTGCCATACATCCGCTTGATCGCCTGCGCCATTAAGTGGGCGGTGCTATGGCGCAAAATGTCAAGCGCCTCCGGCATGTCTTGGGTAATGATGACAAGCTCGCCATCTTCGTGAAGCGGCGTGCGCAAATCAACGAACCGGCCGTTCAGTTTGCCGGCGATCGCTTTTTTCTTCAGCCCCGGGCTGATCGAGGCAGCGATGTCTTCCGTCGTCGTCCCCTTCGGAAACTCCTTTTCCGCCCCATCTGGGAACGTGATGCGAATGACGTCTGGCATCGGCAATCACTCCTTTGTCATGATGATGAAAATGGAAAAATAAAAAAACTCCTCCCTCCTAAAGGGACGAGTTTTCATCGTGGTTCCACCCTTCTTCCCATGGCAGCGCCTCGCCATGCCATGGCTCAACAAGAATAACGGTCGTCCACCGGCGGCAACTACTGGGCGTTGCGTTCGCTGCCGCAGCTCTGAGGGGGTAAGCGCATTTTTCGTGTTAGGAAGGTTCCAGCCGCTGCCTTCCCTCTCTGGAAACCGTAAAAATGCACCCATGTCCTCGTCATCGCTTGTATTCATCCATATTCATGACGACATTATAGCGAAAACAGCAGGAAAAATCAAGCTTCTCCCCCATTTCCAGCGTTGGCGGCAAACAAGCGGGAAAAATCGGCGCGGCGGCAGACGATCAGCCGTTCTTGAAACACGTTTTGCAGTGTCTGCACCATGCCGTCATCCGGATGATCGGTGTACAGCTCAATTTCCGCCGGAGCGAGCGAGACAAGCGGAGCGAGCACCGATGCATCAATATACATCGGCTGGCTGAAGACGAGATGGCGGTCGATCAACTGTCTCACTTCCGCCGCCGACAGCTCCCGCCGCTCGCTGTCGTAAAATACGAAGTGCGGCGGATCGTGCACCAAATACAGGCGCGGCCATTGCGGCGTCCGGCCAGCCAGGCAGTCGCGCAGCATTTGCACAAAATTTTGATACTCCTGCTCCAGCTTGTATTCATCAATCGCCAGCTCGACATAATGTTGGAGGCGCTCCATATACGGCTTTAACCGGAACGTAACGAACGAAGAAAACGAAAATGACAAGCCGTCGCGCAAAAAGGAGGCAAAAGCGTCGCGCAACATCACGGTGCGCGAGGCGGCAAACGCCGCGCTTTTCCGGTAATCGCTCCGCTCGCCGTCCAAAAACGAATGAGCGAGGGCCAAAATTTGCTGCTGTTCTTCGACGTCGCGGAAATAAAAAACATTGGCAATGATGGATAGCAGCAGCCGGTCTTCCATCACCTCCTGCATAAACGCCGTCATCGCTGGGATGATATGCTCCTCAAGCACACGCTTCTCCTCGCCCTGTATGTAAACCGCCACGGTTTTGTTCCCGTCATAAGCGGCATGAAACAGCGGACCGTCATCCGGTTGCCGGTGATCTAGCAGCCCAACCAATTTTTCCGCCTCGCTTGCCTCGTCAAAATGGATTTCGATCACCCGCTGTCCCCCCTTTAGCCCGAAAGGAATGCTTGGTTTATATATATGGGGACAACGGGCTGTTTAGACTAAAAAACCACAAAGCTTAGCGGCGTTCATTGTTCGAGGAGAGGGTGCCCCAAAAGGATCGGGACACCCTTTCTTATTACCGTATACAGGCATAAAACAAATATGTTGTGTTTTGTTTAAGGGAAATTACCCTTTTGGGTCAGCCCCAGTCGGCAAACGAACCGCTTGCCGACTACGGCAGAAAAGCTAGAAACAGAACCTGCTCAACTAGTTTTTATGGGTTAATCAACATGCCTGTGCAAACGGCAACGTTTCAAATCGCCTTTATATATTTTGCTCACGGCGGTTCGGTCCAGTGATTTCAATCGGATAGGCCAAATAGCGGATTCGCTCCATAATGCGCGCCGCCTTCACCTTCTCTTCTTCGCCGCGCTGCGAATACGTCAAATGATGGGCGAGCTGCTGCATATCAAAGTTCGACGTGAAAAACGTCGGCAAGTTTTCAAACATCCGGTATTGCAAGATCGGGCCAAATACATCATCGCGCACCCAGCTTGACATCGCCTCCGCCCCAAGGTCATCGAGCATCAGCACCGGCACTTTTTTGATATAATCAAGCTTTTCGTTCATCGTCTGGTCTTGAAGCGAATGTTTCATCTCACGAAACAGCTCGGGCACGTAGACGATCAGCGACGAAACGTTTCGCTTCGCCAGCTCGTTGGCGATCGCGGCGAGCAAATACGTTTTGCCCACCCCAAACGATCCGTGCAAATACAAGCCTTTCATTTTTTTCCCTGGCTCGTATTCCGCCACAAACCGCTCGGCAAATCGGATCGCTTTGATCCGCCCATCGTCATTGAGATCGACGTCAGAGAGCGAAGCACGCAAGATTTCGCGCGGCATGAACATGCTTTGAATGAGCGACTCTTGCCGTTTTCGCTCGTCATGCTGCACTTTTTTGGGGCAGCGGTCGTACTCAACGTCGATCCTTCCACCGTTGACCACCAAATTTGGATGGTACCCCGGCAGCATGTTGTTGCATCGCTCAAGGCCCGGACATTGGCGGCAATTCCCGTGCTGCTCGATGAACTCATACAGCTTCATCAAGCTGCGGTCAACCGCATCGGCCGACAATTGCCGTTCGTGCGCCCGCAAAAACGGCTGCACGTCCGGATGCTCCAAAATGTAGCGTTTCATTTGTTCGTAGCGTTGTTTAAACCGTTGATTGCCAAGCAACCGCTGCAACAGGTGGTTTACTCGTTCCATGGCTTTTCCCTCTATGATTCATCACGGTATTTTTTCAGCCGTTCCTCAAGCTCTTTGCGCGCCTGTTCGACGTCAAAATCATCATCATCCGGCTGGCTGTAATCCATGTTCAGCCAGTCCGGGACGATTTCCGTGCGCACGACTTTGCGCACCGTCCGCGTCCCTTTTTCCTTTTCGTTCGCCCAGTTTTGGTATGTTTTCGCCTCTTCTTTCGCCAGTTCCATTGCTTCCTTCACGGTTTTCACCTTTTTGCGCGCCCAATGGCTGGCGATTTTTTCTACGTATTTTTTCGACAGCTTCATATTCGTCCGGAGCATGACATAATAAATGAGCACGTTGACAACTCCGGGGAGCAGCTGCTGCTGGAACATAATGTCTTCGATCAACTGCAAATCAGCAAGCGACGGCTCAGCGCCGCCTGAAATCTCTTTCAGCAGCTGGCGCGGGGAAATTGTTTCCAGCTGTTTCATTAGTTGCTCCTCTTTTGTGCGCGGTTCGATGTTTTCCATCGTCCGGTAGGCGAGCGGCTGCACTCGTTCGACGAGGCGCGGCTCGACACCGCCATGTTCGAGCTCATACCATTCGCGCGCCGCCCGGCGCAACGCGTCAATATCGATATGATAGGCCGGATCGATGACGCCAAGGACCAGTTTTTGCATCTCAAGCGGCGGAATGCCGTATAAAAACGCCAGCTTTTTAATCGCTTCCTTCACTTTCGCTGTCACAGCCCGGCGCGGCACAAGCTGCTTGGACAGGCCGGCAAAAAACAGCTCAAAGTCGAATACATCATCATCGAGCACATACGACGCCTCATCCCGCCTGATGTGATCCTTCCCTTCAAGCAGCTCGGGCCCGGCTTCTTCGCTGAGGCCGGCGACGATTTGTTCAGCGGGCACGGCCGAAAACACGTCGGAAAACGACCGCGTCACCTGGGTGAATTTCGTTTCATCAATGGACGGACGGGCAAAAAAGTTGCTCAGCTGGATAAACAAGTGGCGGCCGACTTGCCGGTGCAAAAAAACGCTCAACATCTCGTCGCGGAAAAACTGGTCTGGCGCCAGCGGCGGACGCAGCTCATAAAGAAACAGCTTCGGTTCATCCGCCTCTGGAGCGTGGACGTATGTGTCGAGCAGCCCGATTCCTTCGAGTTTCAACCGTTCGCTGTAAATGTCCGGCAGTCCGCACTGCATGAGCGCCATAAGCCGATGATGGGTCGCTTCCTGGCCGTCAAGCAGCTCAAGCTCCCCCCAAAGCGTCATATAAAGCGCCAACGCCCGGCAGCCGATGAGCGGCTGGTAAAGCAGCGTCAGCACTTTACGGTCCACCTCTTGCAACACCCCACGGCTTTGCACGGTATAACGGTCGACAGCAATCAGCTCTTTCCAATGGTGCTGCATCGCTCCGACCTTCCATTCCGCCGTATTCGTTTCAAACCGGCTCTCCCCTTTCCTGCCGAAAAGACGTTGAAAAAAGGGCTTGCCGCCTAACGCCAAAGCCCTTTTTACCGTTGCCCTTTTTTGATCAGCTCTTTCAGTTCTTCAATGAACACATTAATATCTTTAAACTGCCGATAGACGGAAGCGAAGCGGACATAGGCGACCTCATCGATGTGTGACAGGCGCTCCATCACCATTTCGCCGATCGTTTCGCTTTTCACTTCCGAGACGCCTTGATTGCGCAGTTCGCGCTCAATTTCCTGCGTCACTTTTTCAAGCTCCTCGAGCGCCACCGGCCGCTTCTCGCACGCTTTGATCAAGCCGCGCAAAATTTTCTCCCGGCTGAATTCTTCGCGCGTTCCCTCTTTTTTCACAACAATCAGCGGCGGCTCCTCGATCCGCTCAAACGTCGTAAACCGATAATGGCACTGTTCGCACTCCCGCCGGCGGCGGATCGAACGACCCTCTTCAACCGGGCGCGAGTCAAGCACGCGCGTGCCTTGATGATGGCATGAAGGACATCGCATAACATCCACTCCGTTGATCTTCTTATTTTCTATCATACCGGAATGGACGAAAGCAGACAAGATATAGTTAGCTGTTCAGTCCGGAACCGATATAGGGCAGGCGGGCGTCGAGCTTCCGATACAAATCGAGAATGACCGCCCGGCTATGCCCAAAATCAAACGGCAATAGCTTCGTCTCCGTCGTCGCGGAAAAGTCGACCGCCGTTTCAAACGGCCGCACGGAAATGACGGTAGCGACGATGAACAACTTTTTGCCGCGCTTTGTTTGCGCACAAATTTCGCCGCGCTCTTCGGAAACAGAAACGAGCTCGGCGCCGGGCAGCGACGAGAGCAGCTCCTTGACCGCATCGATGACGGCGCGGTTCGTCGCTTTGTAATAATGGCTTCTTAGCTCTTCATCTTCATGATTTTCCCGCGTTTCACAATGGTTTGTGAAGGCGTATTTGAGTGTTTTCCACATGCTCATTGCCACGTCTCCCTAGTCATTCTTTTTCTTCCATCATACCATGATTTTCGCCGCTGTTGTACCGCCGAGGGCGCAAAAAAAGGAGCGTTTCGCTTACGCTCCTTTCGGTTTATCATTATCCAATTACAGCGCCTGCGCCTTTTTCACTTCGATCGGGCGCATGCCGCGCGGAAGTTCAATCGTTTCCCGCGTTTGCGCGCCCAGCATTTCGGCAATGTAATCGGCGGCAATCGTCGGGTCTAAATGGCCGCATGTATACACATCAATGCTCGCATAGCCGTGTTCGGGAAACGTGTGAATCGTCAAATGCGATTCCGAAATAATGACGACCCCGCTTACGCCTTGCGGAGCGAATTTATGGAACGCCACTTCGCGAATCTCCGCTCCCGACTTTAACGCGGCGTCAACGAACGTTTTTTCAATAAAATCAATATCATTCAGTTTGTCAAAGTCGCATCCCCAAAGTTCCGAGATAACGTGACGACCCATCGTGTCCATGAAAAGAATCCCCCTTTAACCAATTTTCTCAAACAAATAAAAAAACAGAAGGTGAGTTGCAAAATGGCATGTATAACTACCACGGGGGAAAGTTAGTCCTAAGAGGTCCTAACCCTTTAAGTAGTCACATTACCCTTGCCGTTAAGAAGTTCACGAGACATAGTATACTTTGTTTAGGGGGTTTTTGCAACAGGCTTTTTTAATTTTTTTGCATAAAAAAGAGAAAAAGCGCCCACTCCCGCACCGTGGCCCGATCCGTTTGTGCGGATCGCAAAAGCCATAGCGCAGGCGGCGCGCTTCACATCGAACCGCTGTTACGCATTGACGCTGAGACGCTCATTCATTTTGGCCGCGACAAGATGGGCTAAATCAACGACGCGGCACGAATAGCCCCATTCATTGTCATACCAAGCGAGCACTTTCACTTTTCGCCCTTCCATCACCATCGTCGACAGGCCGTCGATAATCGCAGAATGCGGATTCGTATTGAAATCGATCGAGACAAGCGGCTCCATCGTGAAATCCAAGATGCCTTTCAATGGGCCGTTGGCAGCGCGGATCAGCGCCTCGTTCACCTCATCAACCGTCACATCGCGCTTCAAGTCGACGACCAAGTCGACGAGCGAGACGTTCGGCGTCGGGACGCGGAGCGCCATGCCATGAAGCTTCCCTTTTAAATGCGGCAGCACTAGGCCAAGCGCTTTCGCCGCTCCCGTTGTCGTCGGGATGATCGACTGCGCGCATGAGCGGGCGCGGCGCAAATCTTTATGCGGGTTGTCGATGTTTTTTTGGTCGTTCGTATACGCGTGAACCGTCGTCATCAGGCCGTTTTCAATCCCAAACGCTTCATCGAGCACTTTGACGACCGGAGCCAAACAGTTTGTCGTACACGAGGCGTTCGAAATGATGAAATGGCGGTCGATGTCAAGCATATGCTCGTTGACGCCAACAACGATCGTCACATCTTCATTTTTGCCTGGGGCGGTTAAAATGACGCGCTTCGCCCCTGCCTCAAGGTGAAGGCTCGCCTTTTCGCGGTCGTTGAATTTTCCGGTCGCTTCAATCACAATATCGATATCAAGCTCTTTCCACGGCAGCTGTTTCGGGTCGCGCGAGTTTAACAGCCTCACTTTTTTGCCGTTGACGAGCAGGCCGTCTTCCAAGGCGATGACCTCACCGTCAAATTTACCGTGGTTTGAGTCATATTTTACTAAATGGGCTAACGTTTCCGGCGGATAGCTGGCGTTCACCGCCACAATGTCGAGGTCAGAGGAATTGATGGCGCGCCGGAACACCATCCGTCCGATTCGTCCGAAACCGTTAATCGCCACTTTCGCCTTCATTCACTTTGTTCTCCTCTCATATATGTTATACTATTTTCTTATATTTGTATAAATAGTATATCATATTTTTAGGAAATGTGGAGAACAAAATGACTGAAAGCGAACAAAAAAGACGCCTATTTTTCCAAGGCGTCCCATTGTTTCAAAATAGCCAACAGCTGACGGCGTGTCTCTTCCCTCGTTCCGTTATTGTTGATGACCGCGTCGGCCCGCTTCATTTTTTCCGCCAGCGGCCATTGAGCGCGAATGCGGGCGCGCGCTTCTTCCTCAGTGAACCCGTTCCGCTCCATCAGCCGGCGAAGCTGGATGTCATCGTCAACATACACGACAAGTACTTTATCGACCCAGGATGTCAATCCGCTTTCAAATAAAAGCGGAATGTCCAATACGACCGTTTTCGCCCCGGAACGGACGAGCGCTTCTTTCTCCGCGAGCATTTTCTGACGCACCGCCGGGTGAACGATGGCGTTTAGCTTTTTCCGTTCTTCTTCGTCGTTGAACACGATCGCCCCGAGTTTCGCCCGATCGATCTCTCCATTTGTCTGCAAAATGCCCGGACCGAAGGCGGCGACAATCTGACGGTAGGCGTCTTCCCCCGGTCGGACGACGGCGCGCGCCGCTTCGTCAGCATCAATGACCGGAAGGCCGAGCTCGCGCATCATCGCGCTCACCGTGCTTTTGCCGCTGGCGATCCCGCCGGTCAATCCGATCGTCAACGTCATGGAACCTCTCTCCTTTTTACACGCCGCCTAGCGCTGGCAACGCGGGCAATAATGCGTGCCGCGGCCGGCGACGACCGTTTTTTCAATCGGCGTGCCGCATCGTTTGCACGGATTGCCTTGGCGGCCATACACGTACAAATGATGTTGAAACGTGCCGGCCTCGCCTTGCGTGTTCACATACGTGCGCACCGTGCTTCCCCCTTTCATGACCGCCTCGCCGATCGTCGCCACCATTTCCTCATGCAGGCGCTCGATCTCTTTGCTGGAGAGAGAGGCGGCCGGCCGGCCGGGAAGAATGCCGGCGCGAAACAGCGATTCGTCGACATAAATATTGCCAAACCCAGCCACGACCGTCTGATCAAGGAGCAACGCTTTGACCGACCGTTTCGTTTTCACCGCCCGCTCCGCCAATACAGCTGGGGAAAACACCGGGGAAAGCGGCTCCGGCCCAAGCTCAGCAAGCGGCGGCCGACGGTCAGCTTCTTCTTTGGCATAAACGTGCATCGTTCCGAACTTGCGCACGTCGCGGTAACGGAGTTCGCTGCCGTCCGTGAAGCAAAACACGACGTGCGTATGCGGTTCGAGCGGCTCGAGGGCAGAAGCAACGGCGTAGCGCCCTTCCATGCGCAAATGGGAAATGAGTGCATCGCGGTCGAGCAGGAATTTCAAAAACTTCCCTCTCCGTTCCAAACCACGCACCGTCTGTCCGATCATTCTTGCCGCAAACTCCTCGGGGTCTCGCGGATGGCGGATGATGTTCGGCCAAAAGATGCGCACATCCTCAATCGTTTTTCCGACAATAAGCGGCAAAAGCGTACGACGGATCGTTTCCACCTCCGGCAATTCTGGCATGGCGATCCCCCCTTTCCTCCGTTTTCCTGCATCGTTCCCGCCGACGCTTTCGCATTGACGCCGGTTCATCCGCCGAGAGAAAGATTCTCCATGGGGCGGCAGCTGTTTCGCTCCAATTCATCGAGTTGCAGCCGAGAATCGTCGCACCGAAAGATTCTGCCTAGAAGGCCGGTGAGAAACGCTGATTTTCGCAAAATCGGTCATGTTGGTTGAGAAGGACGACTCGATGTTCCAAGGCTTCTCAACTGGAGAAGAGTCGTTGTGAAACTGCTTTTTCATTCCATCACAGGCCTTCTTAGAAGGCTGATGAAAAACAATGGATTCGCTTGATTTATGAGAAATCACAAGGAATGAAGTGATGGTGTTGCAAGGTTTTTCAATTTGAGAAACACTGTTGGAGAGCAGTATTTCCCCTTAAATCACCGGCCTTTTAGGGGTGCCGGCGATCCACACCAAGACTCCTTTTTATTTCGCGTCATACCACGTCGAGCCATAATGGTAATCGACTTTGAGCGGCACGCGAAGTGTGACCGCTTGCTCCATCACTTCCGGAACGAGCCGGCACAGCCGCTCCATCTCTTCTTTCGGCGCCTCCAAAATGAGCTCGTCATGCACCTGTAGCAAAAGGCGCGCTTGCAGCCGCTCTTCCTTCAGTCTAGCGTTCAGATCGATCATCGCCTTTTTAATAATGTCAGCGGCGCTCCCTTGAATCGGCGTGTTCATCGCCATCCGTTCAGCAAAGCTGCGGACGTTGAAGTTGCGGCTCGTGATATCCGGCAAATAGCGGCGCCGATGCAACAGCGTCGTCACATACCCTTTCTGTTTTGCTTCTTGCACAATGTTTTCCATATACCGCTTCACGCCAGGGAAGCTTTCGAAGTAGCGCTCGATGAATTCAGCGGCCTCTTTGCGTGAAATATTTAAGTTTTGCGCCAAGCCGTAATCACTGATCCCGTAAACGATCCCAAAGTTGACCGCCTTCGCCTGACGGCGCATGTTGGGCGTCACTTCGTCCTCGCTCACTTGGAAAATGTCCATCGCTGTTTTCGTATGGATATCCAAATCGCGGCGGAACGCTTCCATTAAATTGTCATCTTCCGCAATATGGGCGAGGACGCGCAACTCAATTTGTGAGTAGTCGGCGGCGAAAATGAGCCAATCAGACTCCGACGGCACGAACGCTTGGCGGATTTTCCGTCCTTCCTCAAGCCGAATCGGAATGTTTTGCAAGTTCGGCTCCGTCGAGCTGAGCCGTCCGGTTTGCGTCAACGCCTGATTGAAAATCGTATGCACCTTCTTTGTATCGGGTCGCACGACTTTCAGCAATCCTTCAATATACGTCGACTGCAACTTGCCAAGCTGGCGGTAATGCAAAATGTTTTCCACGATCTCGTGATAAGGCGCAAGTTTTTCAAGCACATCCGCCGAAGTGGAGTAGCCGGTTTTCGTTTTTTTCAAGACGGGCAGCTGCAGTTTTTCAAATAAAATGACGCCGAGCTGTTTCGGTGAATTGATGTTGAATTCTTGGCCGGCGAGCTCATAAATGCGCTGCTCGACCGTGCCGAGCTGCTCGGCGAGCTCTTTGCCCATCTGTTCGAGCCGCTTCGTATCCACTTTCACTCCGGCAAATTCCATTTCCGCCAAAATCGAAGACAACGGCTGCTCGAGCTCGACGAGCAACCGATCTTGTTCGTTGCGGCGCAGCTCATCCAAAAACGGCCGTTCGAGCTCCCAAATCGCCGCCGCCTTGCGGACGAGATGCTCGGCTAGCACTGGCTCATCCGGCACGGCCCGCTTCGCCCCTTTGCCATACACCGCTTCATCCGGGCGCACCGCTTCGTATTGCTTCATTTTGGCTGCGGCAGCTACATCATCAACACCTTGCGCCGGATCAAGCAAATAGGCGGCCAGCAATAAATCAAAGGAAACGCCGCATAGCTCAATTCCTTTCCATTTCAAGGCGACTGCCGCGCGCTTTGAGTCAAACATGCTTTTTTTCTTCGTTTCATCACCAAGCCAGGCGACAAACTGCGGATCGGCAAGCGCCGTCTCCGGGCGCAGGAAAAACCGTCCATGTTCGTTGACCACAGCGATGCCGACGATCGGCGCATCATGATAATTTTCCTCGACCACTTCAACGACAAGCGCCGCCTTGTCGGCAAGCATCTCCTCCGTCACGCGGTCAGCAAGCGTAAATGCCATCTTGGCAAGCGGTTTTTCCTCTTCTGATGACGGCGATTCCATTTTCTCTAAAAACGATTGAAACCCAAGCTCTTTAAATAAAGCGACCACTTTCTCCCGGTCTTCCCCTTGATAGACGATGTCATCAAGCGAGAGCTCGACCGGGGCGTCGCGGCGAATGGCGGCGAGCTTTTTGCTTAACAGCGCCATCTCCCGGTGTTGGCGCAGCGTTTCTTTCAACTTTTCGCCTTTGATCTCGTCAATGGAGGCAAGCACGTTTTCGACCGTGCCGAATTGCTTGAGCAGCTTGACCGCCGTCTTTTCCCCGATGCCCGGCACTCCGGGAATGTTGTCCGATTTGTCGCCCATCAATCCTTTCAAATCAACGATTTGTTCCGGAGTTAAGCCGTATTTTTCGCGGACCGTCTCCGGCGTGTACGGTTCGATATCGGTAATCCCTTTTTTCGTAATGTCCACCGTCACATGGGGGGAGGCGAGCTGGGTCAGATCGCGGTCGCCGGAAATGACTTTCACCTCAAACCCTTCCTGCTCAGCGCGGGCGGCAAGCGTTCCGATAATATCGTCCGCTTCGTAGTTCTCGAGTTCATAGGCGGGGATGCGATACGCCCTCAGCAGCTCGCGCAACAGCGGAAACTGCTCCGACAGCTCCGGTGGCGTCTGCTGGCGCCCACCTTTATACTCTTGAAACGCTTCATGCCGGAACGTCGTTTTCCCGGCGTCAAACGCGACAAGCATATGAGTTGGCTCTTCTTCCGCCAAAATTTTATTCAACATCATCGTAAACCCGTAGACGGCGTTCGTATGGATGCCTTTGTCGTTATGCAAAAGCGGCAAGGCGAAAAAGGCGCGGTACGCCACGCTGCTGCCGTCGATTAAAACAAGCTTTTTTTTCNTTTTCGGCAATTTTTTTCAACATCATCGTAAACCCGTAGACGGCGTTCGTATGGATGCCTTTGTCGTTATGCAAAAGCGGCAAGGCGAAAAAGGCGCGGTACGCCACGCTGCTGCCGTCGATTAAAACAAGCTTTTTTTTCAATCTCATCCCTCCTCGGATGCTTCCTTGTCCTATTGTACCATGCCTGCGGCTTGCCTTGAACGCTCTCCCACCATGATGGGAGGCGCCGATTCATCCCGTGCTCACGCTCACGCTGAAAAATGGCAGGCTTCTCAGTTGGAGATGATAAAAAGAAGCCGGCTACCGCCCCGGCTTTGGAAAATGGATCGTGAACACGGTGCCGCGCCCCACTTTGCTCGCTACGGTAATATATCCATGGTGAGCCTCAACCAAATGTTTCACAATCGCCAGGCCCAACCCCGTTCCGCCGGAATCGCGGCTGCGCGCCTTGTCGACGCGGTAAAAACGCTCAAAAATGCGCGGGATTTCTTTTTCCTCAATGCCGATTCCGGTGTCTTTCACATGGATCAGCACTTCTTTCTTCGTCTCTTCCGCCTCGACAGCGACCCGTCCGTGCTCCGGCGTATACGTGATGGCGTTGGCGAGCAAGTTCAGCAAAATTTGCTTCATCCGATTTCTGTCACCGCGGATGACAAGCCCGGATGGCGATTCGATATGCAAATCAATTTGTTTTTCCGCCGCTTTTTGGCGAAACACAGCAGCCGCTTCGGCGATGACTTGAGCGATATCCACGTCTTCGAGTTGCAGCTGAAATCCGTGCTGCTCGATTTTCGACAAGTCCAACAGTTCCTCAACGAGCGTTTGCAGCCGTTCGCTTTCTTTTAAGATGATGGTCAAAAAATGTTCGAGCGCCGCTTCATCCTTCATAGCGCCATCCAATAGCGTTTCGGCGAATCCTTTGATGGACGTCACCGGCGTTTTCAACTCGTGCGAAACGTTGGCGACAAAGTCTTTGCGGATTTGCTCAAGGCGCTTCAGCTCCGTAATGTCATGAAACACGACGACAATCCCTTTCCATTCGGCGTTCGTGCCAATGATGGGAGCCCCGTATACATCGAAATGTTTCCGCTCGATGCCAATCGTCAGCCGCATATGCCGGCGCATCGTCGTCTCGGTGATGAAAATATCATCGATAAACCGGACGATGTCGCGGTGCGGCAGCACATCGGCGTACGGACGGTACAAACAATCCGACGGATCGAGATGAAACTGAGTCTGGAACGCCCGATTGATGAGAGAAATATGTCCGCGGTGGTCAATAAACAACAGGCCGCTGCCGACGTTTTCAATGAGCGTGTGAAGCCGATCGGTCTGAATTTCCCGCGCCCTGCTCATCTCCTGCAAATGGCGGGCCAGCCGGTTGATCGAGCGCACAAGCATCCCGGCCTCGTTATATTCACCATCGGGCACACGGGCGGCGTAATTGCCTTTTTCCAGCTCAAACGCCACTTTCGTCGCTTCTTCAATCGGCTTCATATATTGATTGGCGATTTTCCAGACGAGGGCGATGATGACAACGAGCGCCATCCCGAGGCTGCTCGTGAGCACGCCCCAAATTTGCTCGTTTACTTTTTGGAGTGAGCTCGTCGGTGTGCTTAAAACGACGTACCCGCTCCGTTCACCGCGCTCGTACGGGACGATGTAGTAATAGACATCGTTTGTTTTTTCAATCACGGAAAAGCGGGGAAACTGCTTTTTGCGCAAAATCGCGCGGACGATGCGCTCATGGTCTTTGTCGCTGATCGCTGCGACGCGACCGCTGTCAAACCGCACCCGTTCTTCTTTATCGAGCACGGTGATGCGGGACGACAGTTCATTCCCCATTTCCTGCAAATCGGCGCGGATTTGCTCGAGCGGTTCATTTTCAAGCAAAATCGCAAGCGCTTGGGCCTCTTTTTCCATCCGTTTGTTCATCGTCTCGGCGTAAAAATCTTTCAGCAATTGCCCGAGCAAAAGCCCGAGGGCGATCAACACCGTGGCGATGAGCGTCACGAGCCAAAACAAAAGGCGGGTGCGGAAGCTATTCATGCCGCTTCGGTTCCTCCAACTTGTAGCCAAGGCCGCGCACCGTTTTAATGTACATCGGTTTTTTCGTATCGGTTTCGATCTTCTCGCGCAAGTGGCTGATATGGACGTCGACAATGCGTGTATCGCCGGCAAACTCGTAGTTCCACACGGCGCTGAGCAGCTGGTCGCGCGTCAACACCCGCCCTTTATGGCGAGCCAAATAAAGGAGCAACTCAAACTCTTTCGGCGTCAGCTCAAGCGGCTTGCCGTCGATCGTTGCTTCATAGCGTTCCGGAAAAATTTCCAGATCGCCAACAACAAGCCGCTCGCTCGATTCAGCCGCCGGCTGAACGATCTCCGTGCGGCGCAAAATCGCCTTGACGCGGGCAATGACTTCGCGCGGGCTGAACGGCTTTGTCATATAGTCGTCGGCGCCAAGCTCAAGACCAAGCACTTTGTCAAATTCATCATCGCGAGCCGTCAACATTAAAATCGGCGTCATGATTTGCTGCTGGCGAAGCCGCTTGCACACATCAACGCCGTCAAGCTTCGGCAGCATCAAGTCCAAAATAATGAGCGCCGGCTGCTCGGACGCTACTTTCACGAGCGCCTCTTCGCCATCGTGAGCGGTCACGACGTGAAATCCGGCTTTCTCCAAATTGTACGACAACAGAGTCACAATCGGCTGTTCGTCATCGACAACTAAAATTTTTCGTCCCATGCCGCTCCTCCATCCCGTCCAATGGTTTCTGCCTTTATGATACCACAATTGACGCCATGATTCGGACAAAAAAAGAAAAAAGGGCGGTTTTCCTGCGGACAGGTTGCCCGCGGAAAACTGCCTCTCGCGTTTGGTTGGCTTCCTTTGGCGGAAAGCGGCATAAAACTCCCCCTTTGTTTCGAAGTGGGGGACTGCTTTCAACATGAGGTCAAAAGTTCTCGAGCACCCGCCCGTCTAGGCGCGGCAACGTATGCGGCGGGCAGACAGACAGCGTTCCGTCAAGCACCGTTTCCGCACCGCGCGTCGCCATGACGGACAACGTCACGCAATGGCCCGCCTCATCGACATCGGCGACTTCGAGCAAAAATTCGAGCGTTTCATAATGATAAACGGGGCGGAGAAAGCGAAGATCCTGCCGCGTAATGTAGCTGCCCGGGCCTGGCAAATATTTGGAGACCGCGGACGTGATCATCCCCGTCAACATGACCGGCGGCACGACCGGTTTTCCAAACGGCGTCTGTGAAGCATAATCATGCTGGATATAGAGCGGATTGGCATCATCCGTCAGCCCAAGATAAAGAAGCAAGTCTTTGTCTTCGATGGCGGCTTGGAACACGAGCTTTTCCCCCGCTTGAATTTCCCCGATCCGTCTCCCGAGCTTTCGTTTTTTCAACATGTTCCCACCCCTTCGTTGTCTAGAAAGCGCTTTCATTGACTGTGGGCAAAAATCCGGGGCAATGCCCGAATTTTTGCCTCGCCGCTATTCCAGCATGCGCATGACATTTTTAACGGATTCGACGGATTTGGCGAGCGCCGCTTTTTCCTCTTCGGTCAGCTCGAGCTCGATCACTTTCTCGATGCCGTTGCCGCCGAGGATCGTCGGCACGCCCAAATAAATGCCTTCATAGCCGTATTCGCCTTCAAGGTAGGCGATCGCCGGCAAAATGCGGCGCTGGTCTTTCAAAATCGCTTCGACCATTTCGACAAGCGAGGCGGCCGGTGCGTAGTAGGCGCTGCCGTTGCCGAGCAGGTTGACGATTTCACCGCCGCCTTTGCGCGTCCGCTCAACGATGGCGTCCAAACGATCTTTCGGAATGAGTTTTTCGAGCGGAATGCCGCCGGCGTACGAGTAGCGGACGAGCGGCACCATGTCATCGCCATGGCCGCCTAAAACAAACCCAGTGACATCTTTTACCGAAATGTTCAGCTCCTCGGCGACGAACGTGCGGAAGCGCGCCGTATCCAAGACGCCCGACTGGCCGATGACGCGGTTTTTCGGGAATCCGGATTCCTTAAAGACCGTATACGTCATCGCATCGACCGGGTTCGTCAAGACGATGATGTAGCAGTTCGGCGAGTATTTGACGACTTCCTTCGTCACTTGCTTCATAATTTTTTGGTTCGTCGTCACCAAATCGTCGCGGCTCATGCCCGGCTTGCGGGCGATGCCTGCTGTGATGACGACGATGTCGGAATCGGCTGTGTCAGCGTAATCCGATGTGCCGATGATATTCGCGTCAAAGCCGAGCACCGGGCTTGCCTCGAGCATATCGAGCGCCTTCCCTTTCGTTGGGTTCTCAAGCTGCGGAATATCGACCAACACGACGTCGCCGAGCTCTTTTTGCGCCAAAAGGAACGCCGTCGTCGCCCCCGTGAATCCGGCGCCGATCACCGAGATTTTTTTCCGTTTCATCGCCATCGTTTGCCATCCCTTTCCTTCAAAGGTTAGTCCATATTGCGGATGAGCGCATCAGCAAATTCGGAGCATTTCACTTCCGTCGCCCCTTCCATCAGGCGGGCGAAGTCATACGTGACGATTTTCGCAGCGATCGTTTTCTCCATCGCTTTGATGATCAATTTCGCTGCTTCGTTCCAACCAAGATGCTCAAACATCATGACGCCCGAGAGAATGACGGACGATGGGTTGACTTTGTCAAGCCCTGCGTATTTCGGCGCCGTGCCGTGCGTCGCTTCGAAAATCGCGTGGCCGGTTTCGTAGTTGATGTTTGCCCCCGGCGCGATGCCGATGCCGCCGACTTGAGCGGCCAGCGCGTCGGAAATGTAGTCGCCGTTTAAGTTCATCGTCGCGATGACGTCAAATTCGCGCGGACGCGTCAAAATTTGTTGCAGGAAGATGTCGGCGATGACATCTTTGATAATGATTTTGCCGGACGCTTCCGCATCAGCAAGCGCTTTGTTCGCCGCTTCCTTGCCTTCCGTTTCAACGATTCGGTCGTATTGCGCCCACGTGAACACTTTGTCGGCGAATTCTTCCTCCGCCAGTTCATAACCCCAGTTTTTAAACGCGCCTTCGGTGAATTTCATAATGTTTCCTTTATGAACGAGCGTCACCGACTTGCGGCCGTGTTCGATCGCGTAGTTGATCGCCGCGCGCACAAGCCGTTTCGTCCCTTGTTCGGAAATCGGTTTAATGCCGATGCCGGACGTTTCCGGGAAGCGGATTTTGCGCACGCCCATTTCGTTTTGCAAAAAGTCGATGACTTTTTTCACTTCCGGCGTGCCTTTGGCATATTCAATGCCAGCGTAGATGTCTTCCGTGTTTTCCCGGAAAATGACCATATCGGTGTCTTCCGGGCGTTTCACCGGCGACGGAACGCCTGGGAAGTAGCGAACCGGGCGCAAGCAGACAAACAGGTCGAGCTCTTGGCGGAGCGCGACGTTCAGCGAGCGGATGCCGCCGCCGACCGGCGTCGTCAACGGCCCTTTAATGGCGATTATGTATTCGCGGATCGTCTCAAGCGTTTCATCCGGAAGCCAGCTGCCCGTCAGCTTGTACGCTTTTTCACCAGCGAGCACTTCCTTCCAAACGATTTTTTTCTCACCTTTGTACGCTTTTTCCACCGCTGCTTCGAGCACGCGCGAAGCGGCCGCCCAAATGTCCGGGCCGGTTCCATCCCCCTCGATGAACGGAATGATCGGGTTGTTCGGAACGTTGAGCACACCATTTTGGACTGTAATTTTTTCTCCTTGCGTCACGAGCAAAACCCCCAATGCAGTTTTTTTATAAAAAGGCGTGAAGGCGCGCCTTCACCGCCTTGTCCACTTGTTTTAGCCGCGCTCGTCGATCGGCACGTACGCCCGCTTGCCTGGGCCGGTGTACTCAGCGCGCGGACGGATGAGACGGTTGTTGTCGTATTGTTCCAAGATGTGAGCCAACCATCCCGAGGTGCGGCTGACGGCAAAAATCGGCGTAAACAAATCATGATCGATTCCTAAACAATGGTAAACCGAGGCGGAATAAAAGTCAACGTTTGGCGGCAGCGCTTTTTCCGATGTGACGATTTCTTCAATCTTCGTCGACATTTCATACCAATGCGGCTCGCCGACGAGCTTCGTCAGTTTTTCCGACATTTTTTTCAAATGTTTGGCGCGCGGGTCGCCTTTTCGGTAAACGCGATGGCCAAAGCCCATAATTTTTTCTTTGTTGGCGAGCTTTCTGCGGATGTATGGCTCGACGTTGTCGACCGTGCCGATTTCCGTCAACATTTTCATCACCGCTTCGTTCGCCCCGCCGTGAAGCGGCCCTTTCAAGGCTCCGATCGCCGCCGTGATGCCGGAATACATATCGGACAGCGTGGCTACGCAGACGCGCGCCGTGAACGTCGACGCGTTCAACTCGTGGTCGGCATGCAGCACGAGCGCCTTGTTGAACGCTTCCGTGGCGATGTCGTCTGGTTCTTTGCCGGTCAGCATGTACAAGAAATTGGCGGCAAAGCTCAAATCTTTGCGCGGCGCAACCGGTTCCAACCCTTTGCGCACGCGGGCGAAGGCGGTGACAATCGTCGGGATTTTCGCCTGCAGGCGAATGGCTTTCCGATAATTCGCCTCTTTCGTCATCACATCCGCCTCTTCGTCATACAAGCCGAGAAGCGATACCGCGGTGCGCAAAGCCGCCATCGGATGCACCTTGTCAATCGGATACAGCTTGAAGTGTTCAATGATTTCATTTGGAATTTCAGCGTTTTCCGCCAACTGTTTCTTTAATTCCTCAAGCTGCTCTTTCGTCGGCAGTTCGCGATGCCAAAGCAAATAAACGACTTCTTCGAAGGAAGCGTTTTCGGCTAAATCGTCAATGTCATAACCGACATACGTCAACGTGTCATCGATGATCGAACTGATGCTTGAAGTTGTGGCCACAACTCCCTCTAACCCACGGGTTACTGTCATGTTCAATCTCCCCTTCTCTTCATAAGTTCCGGCCATAACGACCGATGGCCGATGAGCGCTTGCTCGAAATGGAGGCAAAAACAAACGCGCGCGCGAAAGTGCTTACATGACGCCGGCGACAACCGCCCCGTCGCAACAGCTGCACAATGCTTGGCCGAAAACTCACTCACGTTTATTATTATAAACAATTATCAGACTTTTGTCAGCTGTCACACGTCAAAAGAAATGATGATCAGGAATAAAATGGAAATCGATTCATCTCAAAACGGAGGATCCCACACACCGCCTGATGATCAAAAATATTCTACCATTTTGATGACCGTATAGGCAATGCCAGCGCCGATCAATGGACCAACCGCCACCCCATGAAACAGCGAAACCGCGAGGATGGTGCCGAATGCAAGCGCGGCGGTCATATGCGGGTCATTGGCAAGGAGCGTTACTCCATTTTTGGCGATCAAGGCGACAAAAATGCCAGATGCGAGCGCCACCCAGGCCGACAACGACTGCAGAGAGCCGACAAGCTGCCGAAAGCCGATCTCCCCAGAAGCGATGGGAGCGAGCACGGCGATCGTAATGACCGTCACTCCCCAGTTGATCCCTTTGGACTGAATGATCGGCAGAACTTTTTGATCCAAGCCGACAAGTTTGATGGCCAACAGCACAACGATGGCGACAATAAGCGACTTGTTTTTCGCAAGAAAGCCGAGCGCAAGCAACAACAATAAAAACAACACCGGTTCGTTCACGGTCGTCCGTCCTTTCCTATGAAACTTGTCTTTTTGCTTCCCCGTAAGAAAACGTGTAATATATCAATATGGAACGTCGTTGGAGGTGAAACATTGTCCCGAGTTTATGTTGATCGCTTTTTGCGCTTTTTTCTTGTCATCGCCGCTGTCGCGCTCGGCGCCATCGCTATGTACTACATCGCGACGGTGACGTATCCGTTCATCATCGCCTTTTTCATCGCGATGATCATCAACCCGCTCGTCGATGCTTTGGAGCGGAAAGCGAAAATGCCGCGCTGGCTCGCGGTCAGCGTCACGCTCATCATGTTGTTTGCCGCGGTCGCCGGCTTGGTCACGCTTCTTGTTGCCGAAATCGTTTCGGGAACGCAATATTTAGCCCGCGTCGTGCCGGAAAAATTTCAAGCATTGATCACGTACATGGAGACGTTCGTCGCCGACCAAATCATCCCGATTTACAAAGATTTGGCCGGGATGTTTAAAAGTTTAAGCGCCGCCCAACAGGATACGATTATGCAAAACATTCAAGCCGTCGGAAAAAAAATTGGGACGACGGTTGGTGAATTTGTCCAGAGCATCCTGCAAAACATTCCGCAGCTTCTCGCCTGGCTGCCGAATGCCGCGACCGTGTTTATTTTTTCGCTGTTGGCGACGTTTTTCATCAGCAAAGACTGGCACCGTCTGATGCGCATGGCGCAGCAATGGCTGCCGACGAAAGCCCGCACAAGCGGAAAAACGGTGTTTCTTGATTTAAAGCGGGCGCTGTTTGGCTTTATCAAAGCGCAGGCGACGCTCATTTCGATTACGACGGTCATCGTGTTGATCGGCTTGCTTATTTTGCGCGTCGATTACGCCATTACGATCGCATTGATCATCGGGTTCGTCGATCTTTTGCCATATTTGGGAACGGGGATTGTATTTGTTCCTTGGATCATTTACACCATGGCTAGCGGCGACATTCCGTTTGCCATCGGATTGGGCGTGCTGTATGTCGTCGTCCTCGTCCAACGGCAAATCATGGAGCCGAAAGTGCTTTCTTCAACGATCGGCCTCGATCCGCTCGCGACGCTCATCGCCTTGTTCGTCGGCTTCAAACTGCTCGGCTTTCTCGGCTTGATTGCCGGCCCCGTCGCGCTTGTCATCATCCGCACGCTCCATAGCGCCAATGTTTTTCGTGATCTTTGGCGCTTTATTATCGGCAAGCCGGCCACGTAATCGAAGGGAGCTGTCTCAAAAGCTCGGCTTTCTATAATAGGAATACAATCTTTCGTTTCACAAAGATGTTTAATGGGTATATAGGACGATGCGAAAGGGTGTCCCGCTGCTTTTGGGACACCCTGTTTTGCTGCAACGTCCGTTACAACACGCTCGCATGGCCGCGGTAGACGGCGCCAAAGCCGCCATCGACCGTGATCTCTTGCCCATCTTTAAACAAGCTTGTGGCATTTTCCACCCCGACGACGACCGGAATGCCAAGGCTTAAGCCGACGACCGCCGCATGGCTCGTCAACCCGCCTTCCTCGGTGATGATCGCCGCCGCTTTTTCGATCGCCGGCATCATATCGGCATCGGTGCTGATGGTGACTAAAATGCCGCCCTCTACCATTTTTCGGCACGCCTCTTCTGCCGTTTTGGCGACGACCGCCTTGCCGAATGCCGACTTGCGGCCGATGCCTTGCCCTTTGGCAAGCAAGTCGCTGATGACGTGCACTTTCATTAAGTTCGTCGATCCCGTTTCGCCGACCGGCACGCCGGCCGTGATGACGACCAAGTCGCCGTGCTTCACCAAGCCGGAGCGCACTGCCGCGTCGACCGCCACATCGAGCATTTCATCGGTTGTATTGACATGCGGTGCTTCTTTCGTATACACGCCCCAAATGAGCGCCAGCCGCCGCGAGACCGCTTCGTTTGATGTCACCGCGATGATCGGGGCTTTCGGGCGGTATTTCGCCACCATCTGCGGCGTTTTTCCGCTCACCGTCGGCGTCACGATCGCCGCGACATCCAAATTGAGCGCTGTGTGGGCGACCGATTGGCCGATGGCATCGGTGATCGTCGTTCGGCTCTCTTTCGTGCGCTGGGACAAAATGTCGCGATGCTCCAACGCCTGCTCGGTGCGGAGCGCGATTTGGTGCATCGTCCTTACCGCTTCGACCGGATACTGGCCGGCTGCGGTTTCTCCGGAAAGCATGACGGCGTCGGTGCCGTCAAAAATGGCGTTGGCGACATCGCTCGCCTCAGCCCGCGTCGGCCGCGGATTGCGCTGCATCGAGTCGAGCATTTGCGTCGCCGTGATGACCGGTTTGCCAAGCATGTTGCACTTTTTAATGAGCATTTTTTGAATGAGAGGCACTTCCTCAGCCGGAATCTCAACGCCAAGGTCGCCGCGCGCCACCATGAGGCCATCGGCGGCTTCCAAAATTTCATCGATGTTGGCGACGCCTTCTTCATTTTCAATTTTCGCGATAATTTGGATATGTAAGGCGTCATTCGCCTCGAGCAGCTCGCGGATTTCGAGCACATCAGACGCCCGTCGCACAAACGAGGCGGCGATGAAGTCGATGCCTTGGCGGATGCCAAATAAAATATCGGCTCGGTCCTTCTCGGTGATGCCCGGCAAATTGACACGCACGCCGGGGACATTGACCCCTTTTTTGTTTTTGAGCACACCGGTGTTTAGGACGGTCGTGACAATTTCTCCAGCTTGCTTGTCGACCGCGTTGACTTCAAGGCCGATCAACCCGTCGTCCAGCAAAATTTTCGAACCAACGGACACATCATCGATCAGCCCCGGATAGGTGACGGAAATTTTTTCCGGCGTGCCGAGCACTTCGCTCATCGAAATGATGAGCTTTGCCCCTTCCTTCAGTTCGACGGCGCCGTTCTCCATATTGTGCGTGCGGATTTCCGGGCCTTTCGTATCGAGCAAAATGGCGACCGTTTGGCCCGTCCGCCTCGCCGCCTCGCGAATGTTGGCGATGCGCCGCCCGTGTTCCTCATGATCTCCGTGCGAAAAGTTGAG